>JANLUW010000339.1:0-15580 GCA_031363645.1 Rhizobacter sp.
AAGTTCGCGCCTTCAAGCATCTGGATGGTCTGCCCCGCGGCGATGCCGTCGGTGACCACGCGCACCGCGCCGCGCCACAGCGTGAACGGTGTCGGATCGAGCGCGCACGCGACCGCGCTGGTCGAGGCCGAAGTGGGTTTCGTGCGCCGCCACCTAGAACACGCTGTCGCTGCTGGTGTAGCAAATCGGCCAGTCGGTTCGCACATGCGCGTCGCCGAGCTTGTCGATGATCTGGGTGCCGCTGGCGTGGCAGTTGCCGAGGCTGCCGCCGAGCCCGCACGCGGCGAGCCAGCGTTGCATCAGCGCGGGTGGGAACACCGGCACCGCCGGGTCGTCGGGTTTGCCGAAGCAGCCCCAATCGAAGTCGACCGGGCAGCCCATCAGCTCCCAGTGGCCGCTCGGTGTGTCCTTGCCCGTGCTGGTCTCGGCGGCGGCGCTCTAAGCGCCTTGCGTTGCTGCGTCGATCGCGATGCCCGCCGGCCAGTGGCCGCTCGCTGCATGCGCGGCTTGCGGCAGGCCGAGTGCGGCCAGGTTCGGCAGCCGCAGCGGCCGGCCGTGCGTTACGCACCACTGCGCGATGTGGCCGAAGGTGTCGGCGCCGACATCGCCGAAGCGCGCCGCATCGGGCGCGGCGCCGAGACCGAACGAATCGAGCAAGATGACGAGGGCGCGGGTCATGTGGGTGCGGTCGATTCGGCGCCGACGATGCGTTCGATCAGCACTGGGCGTCGAGGCGGCGCTTCGGGTGCGACTTCGATCATCGTCGCAAGCTGCGCACACGCGGCTGCGGCGCTCGTCTCGTCGGCCGCGTGCACGACCGCGAGCATGTCGCCGGCTTCGACGCGCCGGCCCACCGCCACCATGCCGCTCAGGCCGACACGGTGGTCGACCGCATCGCTCGCCTGACGCCGGCCGCCGCCGAGTTCGACCACCAGGAGTCCGATCTCGCGCGTGGCCATGGCGCTGACCCAGCCGCTGCGCGCGGCGGTCAGCACGCGCTGTACTGGCGCTCGCGGCAGGTACGCATCGGCGCGCTCGATGAAATCGCGCGGCCCGCCGAGCGCGGCGACCATGCGCGCGAAACATTCGAGTGCCCGACCATCGACGAGTACCGCATCGACCTTGTCGAGTGCCGCGTCGGTGCGGTCCGCGAGCCCGCCGATCAGCAACATCTCGGCGCTCAGCATGCGCGTGACTTCGAGCAGCCGCGGCTCGCGTGCGTCCTTGCGCACAGACCCGCGCAGGAAGGCCAGCGCTTCGTGCACCTCGAGCGCGTTGCCACACGTCGTGCCGAGCACTTCGTTCATGTCGGTGAGCCACGCGCGCGTCGGCAAGCCGGCACCTTCGGCCACGTTCACGATCGACCGCGCGAGCGAGCGCGCCACGGCCAAATCGTTCGCGAACGCACCGTTGCCGACCTTCACGTCCATCACCAGCCCATGCAACCCGGCCGCGAGCTTTTTCGACAGGATGCTCGCGGTGATCAGCGGGATCGACTCGACCGTCACGGTCACATCGCGGATCGCGTAGAGCCGCCGATCGGCTGGCGCGAGCGCGGCGGTCTGGCCGACGACCGCACAGCCGGCCGCGCGCAACGCGTCGCGCAAACGCTGGTTCGACGGCGCGGTGTCGTAGCCCGGAATGCTGTCGAACTTGTCGAGCGTGCCGCCGGTGTGGCCGAGGCCGCGGCCCGAGATCATCGGCACGAAGCCACCGCACGCGGCGACGATCGGCGCGAGCATCAGGCTTACTTTGTCGCCGACACCACCAGTGGAGTGCTTGTCGAGAATCGGGCCGGGCAGGTTCGCGCTCGCCCAGTCGAGCACGTCACCGGAGTGCGTCATCGCGCGCGTCAGCGCGACGGTCTCGGCGCTCGACATGCCGTTGAGGAACATCGCCATCGCCATCGCAGCGGCTTGTGATTCGCTCCACGAAGCGTCGACCAAGCCAGCGACGAACGCGTCGATCTGAGCGCGGTCGAGCACGCGGCCGTCGCGTTTGTGGCGGATGAGTTCTTGCGCGAGCATGTTGTGTTTCAGTAAGTTCCTGGGACCGACGGCGGCGTTGCCGAACTGCCGCCGAGCACCGTCTCGATGTCGTTCAACAGGCTGCTCGCGCCGATGCGAAAACGCTTCGGGCTCAGCGCTTGCACGCTGGGGATTTGCTCGACGAGCGCGAAGTAAACCGTCACATCGGCCACCGTGCGAATCCCGCCCGACGCCTTGAAGCCGACATGCGCATGGCGCGGGTCGGCGGCGATCGCTTTCAGCATCACGGTCGCGGCTGCGGGCGTCGCGCTGATGGGCGTTTTGCCAGTGCTGGTCTTCAAAAAGTCGGCACCGGCGTCGAGCGCGAGTTGCGAAGCGCGCGCGATCAGGGCTTCATCGACGAGCACGCCGGTCTCGAGGATCACTTTGAGCACGAGGCCGTCACAAGCTTGGCGCACCGCGCTGAGCAAGTCGGCCACCGCACGCTCGTTGCCCTGCATCAGGTGCGCGAACGGCAGCACCACGTCGACCTCCTGCGCGCCGGCCTCGACGATCGCGCGCGCATCGCGCACGGCACGGGCGATATCGGCACCGCCATCGGGGAAGTTGGCGACCGCGGCGACGGCAATGCCGGCCGGCAGTTCGCGCCGCGCCAGTGCCGCGAAGCGCGGCCACACACAGACCGCCGCGACCGTGCCGTGCAAGCCGTGCGCGCGGGCACAAAGCGCGATCACGTCGGCCTCGGCGTCGCCGTCGTTGAGGCTGGTCAGGTCGAGGCAAGCAAGTGCGATTCGAGCGGCTTGTTGCGTGTCCATGTTCAAGTCACTTCACGGTTCGATCGACGCAATCACGTCGGCCAGCAGCGCGCCGGCCACGTCGCTCGCCGCATGCGCTTGCGACAGCGTGTGCGCATGGCTCAACGATTCGCCCGACAACCCCGCGCCCATGTTCGTGATCAACGACATCGCCAGCACGCGCAGGCCAGCGTGGCGCGCGATGATGGTCTCGGGCACGGTGCTCATGCCGACCGCATCGGCGCCCATCGACTGGAACATGCGGATCTCGGCCGGCGTTTCGAATTGCGGGCCCAGAGTCCATACGTACACGCCCTCGTGCAGCGTGACGCCGCGGCGCGCAGCGACCGCGTGCGCCGTGGCGCGCAGCGCCGGATCGTAGGCGTCCAGCATGCTGACGAAACGCTCCGAGCCGCCGGCGCCGACCAGCGGCGAGCGCTGCGAGGGGTTGATGTGATCGGCCAGCACCATCAGGCTGCCCGGCGCCATCGCGGCGCGCAGGCTGCCGGCCGCGTTGGTCTGCACGAGCACCTCACAACCGAGTTCGCGCAGCGTGCGCAACGGCAGCTGCATGCCTTTGACGTCGCCGTTTTCGTACGCATGTTTGCGCCCGCTCATCACCGCCACTTCGTGCCCACCGATGCGGCCGATCCAGAGCTCGCCCGAGTGACCTTGCACGGTCGCTTGCGGAAAGCCTTCGAGCGCGTCGTAGCGAATGCGCACCGGCTCGGCGATGCGCGCGGTGAGCCCGCCCCAGCCCGAGCCGAGCACCACCGCGATGCGCGGCTGCGCGTTCGGTGCGAGTGCGCGCACTTGTTGAGCAGCGGTCGGGCGATCGAGCGCGGGCGTCGTCATGGCGCGAGGTTCTCGGGGCCGAAGCTCGACGGCAGCAGCTGCGCGAGCGTGAACTCAGCGCGCAACTGCGCGCGGTCGCCGACGAGCACGGGCGTGTCGGCCGCAGCGAACTCGCGCAGCTTCTGCCGGCAGCCACCGCACGGCGTGACGAGCTCGGCGCCGTCGCCGACCACGGCAAGCGCGCGCACCTGCCGTCCGCCGGCGAGCACCATCGCGCTCAGCGCGCACGCCTCGGCGCACACGCCTTCCGGGTAAGCGGCGTTCTCGACGTTGCAACCGGCGTGGATGTCGCCGTGCTCGTCGAGCACCGCAGCGCCGACGGCGAAGCGCGAGTACGGCGCGTAGGCATGGGTTTGTGCGTCACGGGCGGCGCTCAGAAGTGTGGCGCGTTCGAGTTCGGTCATGGTGTGGTCAACGTCCTTTGGCATACGGAAGGCCGAGCGCCTTCGGCGCGACGGTGCGGCCGATGAACCCGGCCAGCAGGATCACGGTCAACAAATACGGCAGCGCCTGGATCGCCTGCACCGGCACCTCGCCGATGCCCGGCAGGCGCACACCCTGCAACCGGATGGCCGCGGCATCGAGAAAGCCGAACAGCAGGCAGGCCCACAGCGCCGGCACCGGCCGCCAGTTGCCGAAGATCAGCGCGGCGAGCGCCATGTAGCCGCGGCCGGCGGTCATGTTCGGCGCGAAGGCGGCGTTTTGCGCGAGCGTGAGGTAAGCGCCGGCCAGGCCGCAAAGCAGGCCGTTCAACGTCAACGCGGCATAGCGCAGTTTCAACACCGAGACGCCGGCCGCGTCCACCATGTGCGGGTTCTCGCCGACCGCGCGCAAGCGCAGCCCGAAGCGCGTGCGGTACAGCAGCCACCAGACGCCGCCGACGAGTGCGAGCGCGACGTAGACGAGGACGTTGTGGCTCAGCAGCCCTTCACCCAGCACCGCACCGAGAAAGGCGCCGACGCCGGGCACGGCCTGAAGCGCGGCCTGCGCGCCGGGCCACAACGGGCGCAGCCGCACCGCGTCGGCAATCGGCGTGGTCTGGCCGCCTTGATGGAACCACGCGATGCCGAGCACGACCGTCAAGCCCGCCGCGATGATGTTGATCGCCATGCCCGAAACCACCTGGTCGCCGGTGTGGCTCACGGTCGCGAAGCCATGCAGCCACGACAGCAGCACCGCCACGAAGCACGCCAGCAACAACGCGATCGCCGTCGAGCCGAACGCCGCGCCGGCCGCCGCGGCCGCGAACGCCGCGAACAGCATCTTGCCCTCCAACCCGATGTCCACCACGCCTGAGCGCTCGGCGAGCAGGCCGGCGAGCGCGCACAGGATCAGCGGCGTGGCCACGCGCAAGGTGGAGGCGATCAACGCCCCGATCAGCGCCTCATCCATTCGATGCGCCCGATGGCGTGCCGACTTCGCCGCGCGCCGTTCGCCGCGCGCCCCAATGAAAAATCTTCGCGATCCACGGCGCGATCACGTAGGCCATCGCACCCGAGAACAGCACGATGAAGCCTTGCAGCGTGACGACCATGTCGCGGCTGAAACCGGGGATCTCGAAGCTCACCTCGGCACCGCCCTGGAACAGCGCGCCGAAGAGCAGGCTCGCGAGCACGATGCCCGCCGGGTGATTGCGCCCCATCACGGCGACCGCGATGCCGGTGAAGCCGGCGCCGCCGACGAAGTCGAGCAGCAGCTTGCCGTTGACGCCGGCGATCTCGTTCATGCCGACCAGGCCGGCGAGCGCGCCCGACAGGCCCATCGCCACGATCACCTGCCGCTTCGTGTGGATGCCGGCGTAGGCCGCCGCACCTTCGCTGGCGCCGACCGTGCGCAGCCGGTAGCCGGCGCGGCTCTTCCACAGATAAGCCCACACGCCGACGGCGGCAGCGAGCGCGAGGAACACGCTCAGGTTGAGCGGCGACGAGGGCCACACGATGCCGAACCACGCGAGCGCTTCGTGCACGCCGGGCAAGTGCGCCGCCGGCCCGAACGGCACGCTCTCGACCGACATGCTGCCGGGCGCCTTCAGCGGGTTCACGAGCAGGTAGACGACCAGCGTGCTGGCGAGAAAATTGAACATGATCGTGGTGATCACGACGTGGCTGCCGCGGTATGCCTGCAGGTAGCCGGGCACCGCCGCCCAGGCGCCGCCGAACAGCGCACCGCCGAGCAACATCAGCGGCAGCAGGATCGGTGCGGGCAGTGTGTTCGACAACCACAGCGCGACCAGCCCGGTGCCGAGGCCGCCGATCGTCGCCTGGCCCTCGGCGCCGATGTTGAACAGGCCGCCATGTGACGCGAGCGCCACGGCCAGGCCGGTGAAGATGAAGCTGGTCGTGTAGTAAAGCGTGTACGACAGCCCGCGCTCGGTGCCGAACGCGCCCTTGGCCAGCATCGTCATCACGTCGAGCGGGTTCTGCCCGATCAGCGCGACGACGAGCGCGGCCACCAGCAACGCGACAGTCAAGTTGACCAGCGGCAGCAACACGACATCGGCCCAGCGCGGCAGTGCCTGTGCGCTCATGCCGTGGCTCCCATCGTCGCGGCGGTCTCGGCAGTCTCGACCATCAACATCCCCACCTTCGATTCGGTGCACGCGCCGATCGGCAGCTCGCCGGTGATGCGGCCCTCGTTCATCACCAGCACGCGGTCGGCGAGCGTGAAGATCTCGTCCAACTCGCTCGACACCACCAGCACCGCGCAACCCGCATCACGCAGCGCGCGCAGCTGCGCGTGGATGAACTCGATCGCGCCGATGTCGACGCCGCGTGTCGGCTGGCCGACCAGCAGCACCTTCGGCGCTTGCCCGATCTCGCGCGCGAGCACGAGCTTTTGCTGGTTGCCACCGGAGAACTTTGCGCTGCCGAGATCGGGGTTGCGCGGGCGCACGTCGAAGCGCTGCATCAGCGCGGCGGTGGCCGCACGCATCGCGCCGTGCCGCATCCAGCCGCGCGGGCTGCTGTAAGCGGGCAGCGCTTCGTAGCCGAGCACCGCTGTTTCCCATGCAGCGAAGCCCATCACCATCGCACGCGCTTGCCGGTCTTCGGGCACGTGGCTCATCCCGAGCGCGCGTGCGGTGCGCGGGTCGAGCCAGCGCGCGGGGCCGAACGTTTCGCAGGCCAGCGTCAGCCGCCCTTCCTGCGGCGTGCGCAGGCCGGCCAACACGTCGAGCAACTCGCTCTGGCCGTTGCCGGCGACGCCGGCAACGCCGACGATCTCGCCGGCGCGCAGGCAGATGCTCACGCCGCGCAGCCGCTCGACCTGCAGCGCATCACGCACGGTGAGGCCGACGGCTTCAAGTGCGACGGCGCCGAGCGCAGCCGCAGCAATGCCCTGCCGGCCCATGTTGACCTGGCGGCCGACCATCGCCTCGGCCAGGCTTTGAATCGATGCGTCGGCGACCCGCATCTCGTGCACCACGCGCCCGCCGCGCATCACGGTGACGCGGTCGCACAGCCGCATCACTTCCTTGAGCTTGTGGGTGATGAGGAGGATGGTCGTGCCCTGCTCGCGCAGCCGGGCGAGCACCTTGAAGAGCGCCTCGGTTTCCTGAGGGGTCAGCACGGCGGTGGGCTCGTCGAGGATCAGGATTTTCGCGCCGCGGTAAAGCGCTTTCAGGATCTCGAGCCGCTGCCGGTCGCCGACCGACAGCTCACCGACGCGCGCGTCGAGATCAACGCGCAGGCCGGTCGAGGCCATCAACGCGGTCAGACCTTTGCGCACGATTTCGGCGGCGCGTTTGAGCAGCACGTGCGGCTCGGCGCCGAGCATCACGTTGTCGATCGCACTCAACGTTTCGACGAGCATGAAGTGCTGGTGCACCATGCCGAGCCCGAGCGCGATCGCCTCGAATGCATTGCGGATGCGCACCGGCTCTCCATTGACTTCGATGCTGCCGCCGTCGGCGTCCACGAGGCCGTAAAGCACCGACATCAACGTGCTCTTACCGGCGCCGTTTTCGCCGACCAGGCCGTGCACGCTGCCGCGCATCACGGTGAGGTTCACGTCGGCATTCGCCTGCACGCTGCCGAAGCGCTTGTCGATGCCGGTCATGCGCACCGCGACGGCGGATGCGGCAGCGGGTGCTGTGAAAGGGTCCGGTGGTGTCATGGTCGGAAGGGGAAGATTCGCAGCGTCAACGCACCGGCACGGCGCCGGTCGATTCGCGTATCAGCAGTTGCAGCGCCAGCACCACCTCGCGGCAAGCGGTCGGGCCGGCGGCGATGCGATCGATCAACACCCCGGCCGCAATCTCGCCCATCGCGCGGATCGGGTGGCCGACCGTGGTGAGCGCCGGGTACGAGTAGCCGCCGAGGTCGATGCCGTCGAAGCCGTCGAAGCCGATCACCGAGAGTGCCGCCGGCACCGCGATGCCGAGCTCGGCCGCTGCGCGCAGCGCACCGATGGCGAGCAGGGCGTTGCTGGCGAAGATCGCGGTCACCTCGCGGTGCACCCGCCTGCCGTGCGCGCGCGGCTGACCGCGAACTCCGACGGCCCCGAGAGGCACGCGATGGCGCGGTGCCCGAGCGACAGCATGTACTCGACCGCGAGCCGCGCGCCGGCTTCGTGGTCGACCCGCACCAGGTCGGCGGCTAGGCCTGCGATAGGCCGGTCGACGACCACGGTGGTGCGCGTCCGAGAGCCGCTGCGCCAGTGCCGCCGCATCGCCCGCCGCGGCGGCCCGCAACAAGCCATCGACACGGCGCTCGAGCAACGTCTGCAGGTAGCGCGCTTGGCGCAACGGGTCGTCGTCGGAGTTGCAGAGAAACACCGCGTGGTCGGTGCGCCCGCAGCAGTCTTCGATGCCGCGCGTGAGCTCGGCGAAAAACGGGTTCGTGATGTTGGGCACCAGCACGCCGATGATCCCGGTTTCGCTCATCTTCAGCGCCCGCGCCACCGCACTCGGCGAATAGCCCATCTCGGCGACCGCCCGCTCGACCCGCTCGCGCGCCGAATCGCTGACACGGCGCGTGCCGTTGACCACGTGCGAGACAGTCGTGAACGACACCCCCGCGCGTGCGGCGACGTGCTTGATGGTGCTCAAGGGTTTTGCTCCCTCGCCCCTTTGGGGAGAGGGCTGGGGTGAGGGGCCGCGCCGCCACCGAAGCTCGGCGTTTCGCCGACCCTCACCCCCGCCCTCTCCCAAAGGGACAGGGAGTGATACCGAGGCGTGTTCAACGGTTCAATCCGTCAAAACTTGCAAGCGTTGTCCGCCATGTAATCGGTTACCTTGATCTTGCCGCCGATGATGTCGGCCTTCGCGACGTCGACCTTCTTTTTCATGTCGGCACTCACCAGCTTGGCGTTGTTCTCGTCCATCGCATAGTCGATGCCGCCTTCTTTCAGGCCGAGCACGGTCACGCCCGGCTTGTACGCCACGATGGCCTGGTACACGGCAACGTCGATGCGCTTGAGCATGGAAGTCAGCATCGTGCCGGGCTGGATGTGGTTCTGGTTGCTGTCGACGCCGATCGCGAGCTTGCCGGCGTCTTTGGCGGCCTGGTACACGCCGATGCCGGTGCCGCCCGCGGCCGCGAAGACCACGTCGGCACCCTTGCCGAACTGCGCTTTCGCGAGCTCGCTGCCACGGCCCGGATCGGCCCACGCGGCGCCGGTCGTGCCGGTCATGTTCGAGAACACCTCGGTCTTCGGGTTCGCGTACTTCGCGCCCTGCTCGTAGCCGCACTGGAACTTGCGAATCAGCGGGATGTCCATGCCGCCGATGAAGCCGACCTTGCCGGTCTTGCTGGCCGAGGTCGCCATCACGCCGACCAGAAAGCTGCCCTCCTGCTCCTTGAACACGACCGACTGCACGTTGGGCAACTGCACCACCATGTCGATCAACGCGAACTGAAGCTTCGGAAATTCCTTCGCGATTTTTTCGATCGCCGCAGCTTGGCCGAAACCGATGCCGATGATCGGGCTCGCACCGCGCTCGGCCATGCGGCGCAGCGCCTGTTCACGCTGGGTTTCGTTGGCGATTTCGAATTCGAGGTAGGGCTTGCCGGTCTCCTTCTTCCACTTCTCGATGCCGCGGTACGCCGCCTCGTTGAACGACTTGTCGAACTTGCCACCCATGTCGTAGACGACGGCCGGTTCGGCGCGCGCCGAGAGGCTGGCGGTCACCGCGATGGCCAGCAAGCCGAAGTGTTGGAAGAATTTCATGGTCGGTCTCTGGTGGCAAGGTTCGGGAGGCGCATGATGACCCGTTTTACGCACCGGGCCGGAACGCAAACCGTTGCCTGTCGCCACTCTATGCAGAAAGCGCGCCTGAGCGGCGGGTGATTTCCCGCGACGGTCGTGCACCGATTTCACGGCGACGATGGCGCGAATTCTGCTGGCCCGCCGCACCCCCTCCAGAAGGATGCTCGATCGTGCCCACGCCTGCCCCGCTCTCGACCGCACCGCTGAAGTTTCACGCCTTGCCGAAGGCCTTGCTGCACGAACACATCGACGGCGGCTTGCGCCCCGCCACGTTGCTCGCGTTGGCCCATGCACGCGGCATCGCCTTGCCGACCGAAGACGCCGATGCGCTGGCGCAATGGATGCACGCCAACGCCAACTCCGGCAGCCTCGAACGCTACCTGCGCGGCTTCGCGCTCACGGTCGGCGCGATGGCCACGGCCGAGGCCTGCGAGCGCGTCGCGTTCGAGGCCGCCGAAGACGCGCGGCACGATGGCTGCGTGCTGGCCGAATTCCGCATGGCGCCGCTGCTGCTCGAGCCGCACGGGCTGCGCGGCGAAGCCGTGGTCGAGGCGCTGGTGGCGGGCCTCGCGCGCAGTGCGCTGCCGTGCGGCCTGATCGTCTGCGCGATGCGCACCGATTCACCCGACGAGACCTGGCGCGCCGCCGACCTCGCCGCGCGGTACTCGGGCAAGAGCACGGGCAAGAGCACGGGCAAGAGCGCCGGCCAAGGCGTGATCGGCTTCGACCTCGCCGGCGCCGAGCGCGGTTACCCGCCCGCCGTGCACGCCGCAGCATTCACGCGGGCCCGCGATGCCGGCCTCGGCATCACCTGCCATGCCGGCGAATCCGACGTGGGCTCGCGCGTGCTCGAAGCCGCCGCGCTCGGCGCCACGCGCATCGGCCACGGCGTGCACATCATGGCGGGCAGCACGCCCGACGAGACCGCGCGCTGGATCGACGCGGCGCGCGCGCTCGACCTGCACTTCGAGGTCTGCCCGAGCAGCAACGTGCACACCGGCGCGTTCGCGTCGCTCGCGGTGCACCCGATCCGCGCGATGCTCGAGGCCGGCCTCTCGGTCTCGTGCTCGACCGACAACCGGCTCATGTCGGGCACGACGCTCAGCGACGAGCTCGCGGCCGTGCACGACCAGCCGGGCCTGAGCGTGGCGCAGCTCGCGCAGACCATGCGGTCTGCGGTGTCGGCGTCGTTCCTGAACGCCGAGGTGCGCGCGACGGCGTTGCGTGCGATGCAGGGCTGGGGCGCGTTGGTTTAGCCTCAGCCCCCCGACATCAAGCGGCAGGCCCGGCTCGACGCGCACGCACCGCGCTCGCCAGACCGCGCAGCACCGGCACCGTCTGCGTGAAGCCGATACAGGCGTCGGTGATCGAGACGCCATGCTGCAGCGCCACGCCGGCAGTCAGATCCTGCCGGCCGGCTTCGAGGTGGCTCTCGATCATCACGCCGGTGATGCGCCGGTCACCGGCTGCGATCTGCATGGCCACATCGTGCGCGACCTCGATCTGAAGGGGGTGCTGCTTGCTGCTGTTGCCGTGCGAAACGTCGACAATCACCTGCTCGCGCAAACCGGCCGCGCGCAACACAGCGCAGCTCGATTCGACATGCGCGGCGTCGTAATTGGGCGTCTTGCCGCCGCGCAGGATCAGGTGACAGTCGTCGTTGCCGCGGGTCTCGAAAATGGCCGCCATGCCCATCTTCGTCATGCCCATGAAAGCGTGCGGCGCGCGCGCCGCGAGGATCGCGTCGGCGGCGATTTTGATGCTGCCGTCGGTGCCGTTCTTGAAGCCGACCGCGCAGCTCAAGCCCGAGGCCAATTGGCGATGGCTCTGGCTCTCGGTGGTGCGCGCGCCGATCGCGCCCCACGCGATCAACTCGGCGGTGTACTGCGGGCTCAGCAGGTCGAGAAACTCGGTGCCGGTCGGCAGGCCGAGCGTCGTGAGTTCGAGCAACAAGCGGCGCGCGCGCTCCAGGCCTTCGTTGATCGCGAACGTGCCGTCGAGGTGCGGGTCGTTGATGTAACCCTTCCAGCCGACCGTCGTGCGGGGCTTCTCGAAATACGCGCGCATCACGACAACCAAGTCGTCTTGCAATTCGTCGGCCACGGTCTTCAGGCGCTGGCCGTACTCGATCGCCTGGTCGTGGTCGTGGATCGAGCACGGACCGACGACGACGATCAGCCGGTCGCTGCGGCCATGCAACACATCGGCGATGGCGGATCGGCTTTTCTCAACGATCGCAAGCGTGTCGTGCCGCAACGGCACGCGCTCCTGGAGAAGCGCCGGTGTGATCAGCGGGCGGACGGCACCGATGCGCACGTCGTCGATGCGGGTCATGTCGAGTGTGCTGTCGCGTGGGCCGGTTTCGCGGTCGTGGGCAATGTCGAGCGAGTGGGTGGGCGCGGGAGCGCGCAAGGGGTCTGCGGGGATGGTCATGGGTTGAGCGTACCAGCGCGACTTGCTTTGGAATTGCCCCCTCGCCCCCTGGGGAGAGGGAGCCAATTCAGAAAGAGCGGAGAGACTCGTTTAGCGCGACACCACCGCGATGCCTTTGAATTGGCCAGCGATTGGCACAGCGACCACCGGCTTCAGATAGCGCTCCGGCATGAAGCGGTGCAAAAACTCGGCCTCGCGGGCACGGGCGAGCGCGACATTGGCGATCTTGACGTGGCCGTAGCCGCGCATGCGCATCGGCAGCGCGACGATTTGAATCGCGATCGGTAGGCGATCGGCGCTCAAATCGGTCAGCAGCTCGTCGACTCGGCGCTCGAATTGCGTGACGAGATCGCGCTCCATGCGGCGCTCTTCGGTGTGGCCGAAGATGTCGAAAAAGCCGCCGCGCAACGCCTTGCCCTTGGCGAGCAATTTCAGCAACGGCAGCATCCACGCGCCGAGTGCGATCTTCTTCGGCGGCTGGCCGTTTCGTGGGCGCGAGAGCAGCGGCGGGGCCATGTGGAATTCGAGTTTCAAGTCGCCCTCGAATTGATCCGCAAGCTGGCGTTGAAAGCTGCCGTCGGTGTACAGCCGCGCCACCTCGTACTCGTCTTTGTACGACATCAGCTTCATCGAACTGCGCGCGACCGCTCGCGTCAGCGGCAGCGTCGCATCGTGGCCGGCGCAAGCCTGCTCGGCGCGCTGCGCACGCCGCACAGCAGCCTCGAAGCGCTGCGCCCATGTGGCGTTTTGGTAGCCGGTGAGGTGCGCGATGCCGCGCGCGATCAAGGCGTCGAGCGCCTCGTTGTCGTTCGAGCCGGCCACCGCCGCGGGCGCGTCGCGCAGCGCCGCCGGGTTGCCGGCCGCCAGCCGCCCGAGTGCGAACGACAGCAGGTTGCTCTCGACCGCCACGCCGTTCAGCGCGATCGCGCGCTGCATCGCCGGCAGGCCGATCGGAATCAGCCCGCGCTGCCAGGCGAAACCCATCGCGAGGATATTGGCGGTCAAGGTGTCGCCGAGGAATTCTTCGGCGAGCGATTGCCCATCGAAGGTCTCGACGAAATCGTCGCCGGCCGCGAAGCGCATCTTTGCGAGCAGCGCCTCGGTCTTTAGATCGGCATCGGGGTTCTTCAGCGATTCGGCCACCGGAATCTCATGCACGTTGGTGACGATGCGCGTGCGACCGTGGCGCACCGTCTGCAGCGCCTCGGGCGAAGCGGCCACGACCATGTCGCACGCCAGCACGGCATCGGCCTGTTGCGTGTCGATGCGCACCTGGTTCAAGCGCTCGGGCACGTCGGCCAGCCGCACGAAGCTCAGCACCGAACCGCCCTTCTGCGCGAAGCCCATGAAGTCGAGCACGCTGGCCGACTTGGCCTCGAGGTGCGCGGCCATCGCGATCACCGCACCGACCGTGACGACACCGGTGCCGCCGACGCCGGTGACCAGCAAATCCCACGGCCCGCTCCACACATGCGGCTCGGGCAAGGCCAGCGCGCCGACACGCGCGAGGAACGCCGCCTTGCCCGCCGGGCCCGACGCGAGCGCGCCGCTCTTCTTGCGCAGCCTGCCGCCGGTCACGCCGACGAAGCTCGGGCAAAAGCCCTTCTCGCACGAGTAATCCTTGTTGCAAGCGGTCTGGTCGATCTTGCGTTTGCGGCCCATCGAGGTCTCGGTCGGCAGCACGGCCACGCAGTTGCTTTGCACCGTGCAGTCGCCGCAACCTTCGCACACGGCCTCGTTGATCAGCAAGCGCTTCGGTGGGTCGACCAGCTCGCCCTTTTTTCGGCGCCGCCGCTTCTCGGCCGCGCAGGTCTGCTCGTAAATCAGCACGGTGACGCCGCCGACCTCGCGCAGGCGGCGCTGCACCGCATCGAGCTCGGTGCGGTCGTGGAATTCGGTGCCGGCCGGAAAGAGCTTGCGACTGCCGTCGTACTTGTCGAGGTCGTCGCTGACGACGACGACCTGCCTGACGCCTTCGCTCTCGACCTGGCGCGCGATGCGGTCGACGCTGATGACGCCGTCGACCGGCTGGCCACCGGTCATCGCGACCGCGTCGTTGTAGAGAATTTTGTAGGTGATCGTGGCCTTCGCGGCGACCGCCTGGCGGATCGCGAGGTAGCCCGAGTGGTAATAGGTGCCGTCGCCGAGGTTTTGAAATATGTGCGGCGTCTTCGTGAACATCGCATGCGAGACCCAGTCGACGCCCTCACCGCCCATCTGGATCAGGCCGGCGGTGCTGCGGTCCATCCAATTGGCCATGAAATGGCAGCCGATGCCGGCGCGCGCGATCGAGCCCTCGGGTACTTTCGTGCTGGTGTTGTGCGGGCAGCCGGCGCAGAAGTACGGCACGCGCTTGACGCTGTCGGCCTCGTTCGCGAGCAAATCGGGCGGCGTGAAATCGCGCACGTGCTGCAGGTGATCGCCGAGCACGGCGTTGTTTGGAAAATGTGCCGCGAGCCAATGCGCCACGAGTTCGATCAACCGCGACGGGCGCAACTCGCCGAGCGCTGAAACCAACGGCGCGCCTGCCGCGTCGAGCTTGCCGACGAGCGCCGGTCGCGCATCGACCGGCGCGTTGTAGAACAACTCGCGCAGTTGCGCCTCGACGATCGCGCCCTTCTCCTCGATCACCAAAATCTCACGCAAGCCGTGCGCGAACGCGCGCATTCGCGTCGTCTCGATCGGAAAGCTCAAACCCACTTTGTAGAGCCGCACGCCGGCCGCGCCGAGCATCTCGGGCGTGATCTGCAAACGCCGCAGCACTTCCATCAGATCGAGGTGCGCCTTGCCGCAAGTGACGATGCCGACCGACGCATTCGGGCTCGCGATGACCTCGCGGTCGATCGTGTTGACGCGCGCGAATGCGGCCACCGCTGCGAGCTTGTCGGCCAGCCGCGACTCGATGCGCAGCGAAGGCAGGTCGGGCCAGCGGTAGTGCAGCCCATCGGCTGGCGCAACATGCGCGGTGCGCGCGCGCACCGCGTCGCCACCCACCCACGCATTGGCCTGCGCCAACACCGCGTCGAGGTCGACCGTGCCCCCGCTCTCGACCACTTCCGACAAGGCCGTGCAACCGACCCACGCGCCCGAGTAGCGAGACAGCGCCCAACCGTACAACCCGAACGTGAGCATCTCGGCCACGTTGGCCGGTGCCACGATCGGCATCTGCCAGGCCTGGAACGCGTAGTCGCTCTGATGCGGCATCGACGACGACACGCAGCCGTGGTCGTCGCCCGCCACCACCAGCACGCCACCATGCGGTGACGACCCATACGCGTTGCCGTGCTTGATCGCATCGCCGGC
>JANLUW010000040.1:0-14928 GCA_031363645.1 Rhizobacter sp.
AGGCCGGCTGCTGAATCGAGGCGGCGCTGCTCGCGCTTGTCGGTGGCATTGGCGGCGCCTTGCGCGAAACGGTCGGGCACGACAGCGCCTTTCATGCGGCCGTCGAGCTTCTTCTCGAGGTGTTTGGTCAGGTCGGTCTTCTTCATGCTCATGGCGTGCTTTCGTGTGTTGTTTCGTGCATTGAATCCGCGATTGTCTCGCGAGCGCGCGGCGAAAGTCGTCTGGTCTAATCCGGCGTTCCTTCCACACCCCCGGCGCGACCTCCTCCATGGCCATCAAGGCGACCATCTACAAGGCGAACCTGCAGATCGCCGACATGGACCGCAACGTCTATGTCGACCATGCCGTGACGATCGCGCGGCATCCGTCGGAAACGGACGAGCGCATGCTAATCCGCGTGCTCGCGCTCGCGCTGAACCTGCCCGCCGACCCGAACCACGGCATGCTCGAGCTCGCCAAAGACCTCTGGGAGGCCGACGAACCCGCGCTCTGGCACAAAGACTTGACCGGCGAACTCAAGCACTGGATCGAAGTCGGCCAGCCCGACGACAAGCGGCTGATGAAAGCAGCCGGGCGCTCCGACCGCGTCAGCGTCTACAGCTTCAGCCACAGCACGTCGATCTGGTGGGCCGCCGTAGCGACCAAGATCACACGCGCCACCAACATCGCGGTCTGGCAGATCGAGGCCGCGCAGAGCCAGGCTCTGGCCGAGCTCGCGCAACGCAGCATGCAGTTGCAAATCAGTGTGCAAGACGGAACCGCTTACATCGGCGACGGCGAGCACTTGGTCGAGATCACGCCGGTGCGGTTGAATCCGAGCTGAGAACAGGCTGCGGCGCAGCGCGCCACAATGGTCGTCGAGCGACTCCAACCGCCCTGATGAATCTCCAGATCGAACACCTGCCCGAACGCAGTCGCTTCCAAGTGGTCGTCGACGGCCAACACTGTATTGCCGACTACCGGCTCGCCGATGGCGTGATGGCCATCACCCACACCGAAGTCGCCACCGGCCTAGAGGGTCGCGGCATTGCCGGCGCGTTGATGCAGGCCGTGCTCGACCACGCACAAGCGCACGGGCTGAAGGTGCAGCCGCTGTGCTCGTACGCCGTGGCCTACATGCGCCGCCACCCCGCGAGTGCCTCGCTGCTGGCCTGAACTTTTTTCCTTTCACCCAAACGCACGAGCGCATGTCCGACACCGACCCGATCGACCCCTTCCTCTGGCTCGAAGAAGTGCTCGGCGAGCGCGCGCTCGCCTGGGTGCGCGAGCGCAATGCGCATTCGCAGGCGCTGCTCCAGGCGCGGCCCGAATTCGAGCCGATCCGCACCGGGCTGCTCGCGATGATGAACGCCAAAGAGCGCATCCCACCGGTCGCGCGCCGCGGCGAATACTTCTACAACCTGTGGCAAGACGAAACTTACAAACGCGGCCTGTGGCGCCGCACCTCGCTGGCCGAATACCGCAAGCCCGAACCCGCTTGGGAAACCGTGCTCGATCTCGACGCCCTCGCCGCAACCGAAGGCGAGAACTGGGTCTGGGGCGGCGCGATCGGGCTGCCGCCGGCGTACGCACGCGTGCTTATTTCGCTCTCGCGCGGTGGTGCCGATGCGGCCGTGGTGCGCGAGTTCGACACGGTGGCAAAGGCGTTCGTTGACGGCGGCTTTGCGCTCACCGAAGCAAAGTCGGACGTCGGCTGGGCGGACGCCGACACGCTTCATGTCGGCACCGATTTCGGTCCGGGCTCGATGACGAATTCGGGTTACCCGCGCATCGTCAAGCGCTGGTCGCGCGGTACGTCGCTGGCCGCCGCAACCACCGTTTACGAGGCCGAGGCCGACGACCTGGCAGCACATGTTTCGTTCGATGCGACGCCCGGCCATGAGCGCACGCTCGTCACGCGCGCGATCGACTTCTACACCCACCACCACTTCCTGCTCGAAGGCACCGAACTGCGCCGCCTCGACGTGCCCGATGACGCGCAGATCGCGTTCTGGAACAGCGCAGGCGACCCTGCCGACACGTTGTTGATCGAGCTGCGCAGCGAGTGGTCGGTCTGCGGCCAGGCCTTTCCGAGTGGCGCGCTGCTCGCCGCCGATGCAGCCGCATACCTCGCGGGCGAGCGCCGTTTCGATGTGCTGTTCACGCCGACCGCGACGCGCTCGCTCGCGGGCTACACCACGACACGCAGCCACGTGATCGTCAGCCTGCTCGACAACGTCGCGGGCCGGCTCGAAGAATGGCAACGCACGGCCGGCGGCTTCGTCAAACGCGAGATCACTGCGCCCTTTCCCGGCACCCTCGGCGCCGCCGGCCTGCACGACCCGACGCGCGCCGACGACGCGCTGGCCGAGCACTATCTGCTGAGCTACAACGACTTCCTCACGCCCGACACGCTCTGGCTCGCTCGCACCGGCAGCGATGCGCGAGAAGTTCTCAAATCGCAGCCTGCGCATTTCGATGTGGCCGGCATGCACGTCGACCAGTTCTTCGCGACCAGCGCCGACGGCACCCATGTGCCCTACTTCGTGGTCTGGCCCGAGGGCACCGACTCGGCATGGCCGGCCGACGGCAGCACGCCGACGCTGCTTTATGGCTACGGCGGCTTCGAAATCTCGATGCAGCCCGGCTACCGCGCCGGCTACGGCCGCGGCTGGATCGCGCGCGGCGGCGTGCTCGTCATCGCGAACTTGCGCGGCGGCGGCGAGTACGGGCCCGATTGGCACCAGGCGGCGATCAAGTCGAACAAGCAGCGCAGTTACGACGACTTCATCGCCGTCGCTGAAGACCTGATCGCGCGCCGAATCACGAGCCCGCGCCACCTCGGCATCGAGGGCGGCAGCAACGGCGGGCTGCTGGTCGGCGCGACGATGGTGCAGCGTCCCGAGCTGTTCAACGCCGTGGTCTGCAGCGTGCCGCTGCTCGACATGCGGCGCTACCACCGCCTGCTTGCCGGTGCCTCGTGGATGGCCGAATACGGCGACCCCGATGATCCGGCCGAATGGGCGTTCATCTCGAAGTACAGCCCTTACCAGATTGTGAAGGCGGGCGTGAGCTACCCCGAAGTCCTGTTCACCACATCGACCCGCGACGACCGCGTCCACCCCGGCCACGCCCGCAAAATGGCCGCGAGGATGATCGCGCAGGGCCACCCGGTGCTGTACTACGAGAACATCGAAGGCGGCCACGGCGGCGCCGCCGACAACGAACAGCGCGCGCACGTGCAGGCGCTCGAGCTGACCTACTTGTGGCGCCAGCTCGGGGGTGCGGCTTGATCGATGCCGATGCGAGCGCAGTGCTCGACTTCTGGTTCGGCGCGCCGGGCGACCCCGAACGCGGCAGGTTGCGGCCGATGTGGTTTCAGAAAAGCGACGCAACCGACCGCGAGATCGCCGAACGCTTCGCCCCGCTGATCGAACGCGCGCTGCGCGGCGAGCTGACGGGCTGGGCCGCCGAACCGCGGAGCGCGCTCGCGCACATCCTGCTGCTCGACCAGTTCACCCGCAACACCTTGCGCGACACACCGCGCGCCTTCGCCGGCGATGCGCGCGCACTGCGCGCCGCCACCGCGATGGTCGGCGCGCGGCAAGACCAAGTGCTGCCGCCCGAACAGCGCGCCTTCGTCTACCTGCCGTTCGAGCACGCCGAGGGCATGGCGATGCAAGACGAAGCAGTGCGCCTGTTCACGCGCCTTGCGGCCGAGGCGCCAGTGATGGCGGACATGCTGGCCTACGCGCACAAGCACCGCGACGTGGTGGCGCGATTCGGCCGTTTCCCGCACCGCAACGCCATCCTCGGTCGGCAGTCGACGGCGGAAGAAGCGACTTTTCTGCGTGAGCCCGGTTCGGGCTTCTGACTCGGCCATGCTGCGCGAGCCCGCCGAGGTCTTGGCCGTGTGCGCCGATGCGTAGCACAGTTTCGGCAAACCTGTACGAGACGCGATACGCCTCATTGCCGGCCTTGGCGTGGAGGGCGGTACGCACCTCGGCGTAACGGTGCAGCACCGCTCGCGCGTCGCCATCGATCCGACGCAGCCTAACCTGCGGCAGGTGCATTTGATTCACGCAGAGTTGCTCGACGAATTGCGCGCGGGCGGCTTCGAGATCGGCCCGGGAGAGATCGGCGAGAACATCACGACCCGCGGCATCGCGCTGCTCGAAATACCGCGCGGTGCGCGGCTGTACCTCGGCGCGAGTGCCGTCGTGGAACTCACCGGTTTGCGCAACCCATGCGCGCAGCTCGATCGCTTCCGCCCTGGCTTGACGAACGCCACGCTGGCACGCAAGGCAAACGGCGCGCTGGTGCGCAAGGCCGGCGTGATGGGCATCGTTTTGTCGAGCGGCGAGGTGCGTGCAGGCGATGCAATTCGAGTCGGGCTGCCGGCAGGTGTGCAGGTGGCACTCGAACGCGTTTGAGGTTCTGCGTGGTGCTACTTGTTACCCCCTCCCCCAGGGGCAGAGGTAGCCGTGCTCGCCAAGCGCCCCGACTTCAACCGCAGCACGCGGCTGCAGCGCGCGGCCAGCGACTCATCGTGCGTGACCAACACGAAGGCCATGCCCTTTTCGCGTGCCAGCGCGAGCATCAGTTCGAACACGCCGTCGGCGGTTTCGCGGTCGAGGTTGCCGGTAGGTTCGTCGGCGAGCACGCAGGCGGGTGAGCCGGCGATCGCGCGCGCGATTGCGACCCGCTGGCGCTCGCCGCCCGAAAGCTGCGAAGGTCGGTGCTGCACCCGACCCGCGAGGCCGACCTGCGCGAGCACTGCTTGCGCCCGCTCACGCGCCTCGGGCTTCGCGACGCGGCGGATGCGCAACGGCATCGCGACGTTGTCGAGCGCGCTGAACTCGGGCAGCAGGTGGTGGAATTGGTAGATGAAGCCGAGGTGCGCGTTGCGCCAGTTGCCTTGCGCGCTCGCGCCCATGCCGGCGATGTCGCGCCCCATCAACTCGACCCGGCCTTCGCTCGGCGCCTCGAGCCCGCCCATCAGGTGCAGCAAGGTGCTCTTTCCCGAACCCGAGGCACCGACGATCGCGATCGTCTCGCCGCGCTTGACGGTGAGGCTGACGCCTTGCAGCACGTGCACGTCGAGCGCGGCGTCGCCGCTGCCATCGGTGAAGCGCTTGTGCAGGCCGGTGGCGCGGATGACGACATCCGAAGTCTTGGTGTTCAGCTCATTCATAGCGCAGCGCCTCGGCGGGATCGACTCGGCTGGCGCGCCAGCTGGGGTAGAGGGTGGCAACGAAGCTCAGCGCCAGCGAGATCAGCACGATCGGCACGATGTCGCTGCTGCGCGGGTCGCTCGGCATGCGGCTGACGAGGTAGACGCTCGGCGGCAGCAAGGTCACGCGCAGTGCCGATTCGATCGCCGCGACGATGGAGCCCACGTTGACCGCAATCAGCAGCCCCGCCGCTGCGCCGATCAGCGTGCCGATCGCGCCCGAGACCGCGCCCTGCAGCATGAAGATGCCCATGATCGAGCGGGGGCTCGCCCCCAGCGTGCGCAGGATCGCGATGTCGGCGCGCTTGTCGGTCACGGTCATCACGAGCGTCGAGACGAGGTTGAACGCCGCCACTGCGACGATCAGCGCGAGGATCAAGAACAGCATCTGCTTCTGGATCAGCACCGACTCGAACCACTGCCGGTTGGTCTGCGTCCAGTCGCGCACCGAGACATCGGAGCCGAGCGCCACGGCGAGCCGGCGCGCGACGGCAGGCGCGCGATCGCGGTCGATCAGGCGCAGCTGCAAACCCGCCACGCCGGCCGCGCCGAACAAGGTTTGTGCATCGCGGCGCAACATCAGCGCGAGGCTGCTGTCGTACTCGAAATGGCCGGCCTCGAACGTGCCCGCCACCGTCAGCGGCAACATGCGCGGCGCGCCGGCGGGCTGGTCGGGTTGCGGCAGCACGATCGTGATGCTTTGACCGGGCGCTACGCTGAGCCCCTTCGCGAGCGTCGCACCGAGCAGCACCTGCGCCTCGCCCGGCCGCAGCTTCGCGAGCACACCGCCGCGCAGTTGGCGCACGAGATCCGAGACCTCGGCTTCGCGCTCCGGGTCGATGCCGCGCACAACCGCCGGCCGCAACTCCTCACCGCGGCCGATCAGCGCTTGTGCGACGACGAACGGCGCCACGCCCTGCACGGCGGGGTCTTGCCGCACGCGCGCCTCGACCGCGGCCCAGTCGGGTGGCGATGCCGGGCTCGCGGCATAGATTTCCACGTGCGCAATGACCGCCAGCATGCGGTCACGCACCTCCTTGCTGAAGCCGTTGACGACAGAGAGCACGACGATCAACGCCGCCACGCCGAGCGCGATGCCGAGCATCGAGACGCCCGAGATGAACGAGATGAAGCCGTTGCCCGAGCCGCTGCGTGCAGTGCGCAGGTAGCGCCAGCCGATCTGGATTTCAAACGGCATGCCGCGCGCCGGGCCGAGCGCCGGGCCGCCCCAAGCCGGCCCGGACCCCCCCCGGGGGGTCGACTGGCGTACTCGCCGGGCGGGGGGCTCCATCACTCATAGCGCAGCGCTTGCGCTGGCTGCACGCGGCTCGCGCGCCAGCTCGGGTACAGCGTCGCGATGAACGACAGCGCCAGCGAGATCGCGATCACCGGCACGATGTCGCCGCGCTGCGGGTCGCTCGGCATGCGGCTGATCAGGAACACGTTGCCGGGGAAGAAGCTGAAGCTCAGCAGCTGCTCGATCGCCGGCACGATCACGTCGATGTTGAAGGCCACGAGCAGGCCGAAGAACACGCCCGCCGCGGTGCCGATCACGCCAGAGGCCGCGCCCTGGATCATGAAGACGCCCATCACCGAACGCGGGCTCGCACCGAGTGTGCGCAGGATCGCGATGTCGGCGCGCTTGTCGGTCACCGTCATCACCAGCATCGCCACGAGATTGAAGGCGGCGACCGCGACGATCAGCGTCAGGATGATGAACATCAGCAGCTTCTCGACCTGCACCGCATCGAACCAGCTCGCGTTGCTGCGTGTCCAGTCGCGCACCTGCCAGCTCGGGCCGAGGACGCCTTGCAGGCGCGCCGACACGTCGCGCGCATCGTTCAGATCACGCAGGCGCAGTTGCAGCCCGGTCGGCCCGGCCACGCGCATCAGCCGCGCCGCGTCGTCGATGTGAACCAGCGCGAGGCCGTTGTCGTTCGGGTAGTGGCCCGAGTTGAAAACACCTACGACGTTGAGCGCGCGCATGCGCGGCACCACGCCGGCCGGCGTGACCTGCCCGCCCGGCAGCACGCCGGTGACCTTGTCGCCCTCGCCGACGCCGAGCGCGCGCGCGAGTTCGATGCCGAGCACCACGTTCCATTTGCCTGGCACGAGGCGCGCGAGCACGGTGTCTTTCAAACGCGCGGCGACATCGGTCACGCGCGCTTCGTCGTTCGGCGAAATGCCACGCAGGATCACGCCACGCATCTCGTCACCGCGCGCCAGCAGTGCCTGGGTCGAGATGAACGGCGCCGCACCGATCACCTGCGCGCCGGCCTGCGGTACCGCCTCGATCTGCGCGAGCGTCGCCTTCCAGTCGGGCAGCGCGTCACCATTGGCAGTCGACACCTCGATGTGCGGCACGGCCGCGAGCATCTGGCCCTGAACTTCCTTGCGAAAGCCGTTCATCACCGAGAGCACGATGATCAGCGCCGCCACGCCGAGCGCGATGCCGAGCATCGAAACAGCCGAGATGAACGAGATGAACCCGTTGCGCCGCCCGGCCCGGCCTGCACGCGTGTAGCGCCAGCCGATCTGCAATTCGTAGGGCCAGTTCATGGGAGGCCGATGCTACAGGAGGGGTCGGGTGCAGCTCCGCCAAAAACCTCCGCCCATCCCGCCGACGCAATCCGAAATCGGTGGCCTCACCCGGCGCCGGCCTGCCACGGTCGGCCCGAGACGGCTCAACCCGGCTTCAGCGAACGATCGACCCGCCGTCGTTGGCCACGGTCGGATTGTTCAGGCAGGTCGGGTGGCCGAAACCACTGGCGCTGATGCCGCTGCCACCGGCCGGGTTGGGGGTGATGTCTTGCAGCATCTTGTCGAAATTGCCAGCGGCCGGCACCGCGCCGAGCCCGAGCAAGCCGCGCACCTTGTAGGCCACGACGTGGTCGGTGCACGAGGTGTCGCCGGAAACGCCGAGCGCACCGACTTTCTTGCCGTTGCGGTAAAGGGTCAGGCCGCCGCCGAACACATTAATGCCACCGATTCGCTTGCCGACCAGTGGATCACCCGGCGTGCCGAACTGACCGGCGGGGCCGTCGTAAGCCACCGTGGCATCGATCGGGTTGCTCTCCTGCAAACCGAACAGGCTGCCGCCGGGCTGGACGGCCGAGAACAGGTTGGCGGTGGACAACGACAGCGCACCGGTGCTGAACGAATTGGCAGTATTGGCCTTCTGGACCGAGATGACGCGACTGCCGATCCAGATGTCGGACGTGACGTCACCTCCGACGAGTGAAGTGACGACCGAGCACACGCGCCCACTGCCATCCACCAGCGTCAACCACATCGGAAAGCCGAGCCCGCCATTCGGCGTTCCGCCCGTGTTGACGACGCTGCGCAAGTGGTGCTGCAGTTGCGCCGAACCGGGAAGTCGTTCGCATGAGTCTGCCCACGCAGGTGTCGCAGCGATCATCGTGGCGAGGCATGCCGCCGAAAGCGTCTTGTTCATGAGATTTTTTCCTTTGATGTGTGAGGGTCCCGCTGCGGGGACCAGCGCACGCCGCCAGACGACACCACCCGGTGGCCCGGCAACGCCGTATGACGGTAGCGATCGCACACGCGCTAGCGACATCCCTACCCTGTCGAACATCATTCAACTTGATGAGCACGCGGGGAGCTCCGGTGTCAGGGCGAGCCGATAGCCACCTGACCCACCAGTCGTACACCCTACCGGGATAATCGATGCGATGCACTTGCTGATCCCTTTCGCATCCGCCCAGTTCGATGCCGTCTCGCATGTGCTGCACGACCTCGCGCTGCCGAACCTGTCGCACCTGATCGCGCGGTTGACGCTCACGCAGCGCGACGATGCCGATGCTCACTCGCTCTCACCTCCGCACGAACGCGCACTCGCTGCCGCGGCGGCTTGGCAAGGCACCGATGGCTGCCTGCCGTTCGCGGCGCTGTCAGCAGCGCGCGACGGCATCGAGGTCGGCGAGTTCGCGTGGGGCCTGGTCACGCCAAGCCACTGGCATGTCGGGCGCAACCACGTGACGCTGGCCGACCCCGCTGCGCTGAGCTTGACCGAGGGCGAATCGCGCGCCGCGTTCGAAGCGGTGCGCGAGCTGTTCGAGACCGAAGGCTTTCGCTTTGAATGGGGCGCGGCCTCGCGCTGGTATGCGGCGCACGAGAGTCTGGTCGACCTGCCTTGCGCGTCGCTCGACCGCGTGATCGGCCGCGACGTCGAACGCTGGATGCGTGGCAGCGAATCGCGCAGCACGCCCGCCAAGCTGGTGCGGCGGCTGCAGAGCGAGTTGCAACTGCTGCTGTACCCGCACGCGTTGAACGATGAGCGCGAGCAGCGCGGCGCGCTCACGCTGAACTCGTTCTGGCTCAGCGGCTGCGGCCGCGCGCAGCTCGAGGAAGGCGCAGCACCGCGTGTCGACGACTCCTTGCGCGCGCCGTTGTTCGCCGAAGATTGGGCGGCGTGGGCCGATGCGTGGCGCGCGCTTGATGCCGGCGCGATCACCGAATTGCTGGTGGCGTCCCGCGCCGGTGAGTCGGTCATGCTGACGCTGTGCGGCGACCGGGGCGCGCACCGCTTCGAGACCGCGCCGCGATCGGTTTGGCAGAAGTTAGGCAGCCGGTTCAATTCGCCCGAAACGCATACCGTGCTCGAGGCGCTCTGATGAGCAATCACGCACCTACCATCAAGCTGCGCGACCCGCCGCCGCGCGCGGTCTGGGCGCTCGAACAGGCGGGCGTGCCGCCACTGCTCGCGCGCCTCTTCGCAGGCCGCGGCGTGCGCACGCCAGACGAGCTCGACGACGGCCTCGCGCGCCTGTTGCCGCCCGCCGAATTGCTCGGCGCCAGGGCCGCGGCATCGTTCCTCGCCGATGCGATCGCGCGGCAGCGCCGCATTTGCGTCGTCGCCGACTACGACTGCGATGGCGCGACCGCGTGCGCCGTCGCGTTGCGCGGCCTGGCGCTGCTCGGCGCGGCACCGGGCACGCTGCACTACGTCGTCCCCGACCGCGCGATCCACGGCTACGGGCTGACGCCGGCGATCGTCGAGCTCGCACGCGACGAAAATGCCGAGGTGCTGCTGACGGTCGACAACGGCATCGCGAGTCTGCAAGGCGTTGCACATGCGCGCGCGCTCGGCATCGACGTGGTCGTGACCGATCACCACCTGCCCGCGCTGCTCGACGATGCGGTCGTGCTGCCCGACGCGAACGTGATCGTGAACCCGAACCAGCCCGGCTGCGGCTTCAACAGCAAGAACCTCGCCGGTGTCGGCGTGATCTTCTACGTGCTGCTCGCGCTGCGCGCCGAGTTGCGTGAGCGCGGTGTGTTCTCCATCACCAATCAACCGCGGCTCGATGCGTTGCTCGACCTCGTTGCCCTCGGCACCGTCGCCGACGTGGTGCGGCTCGACGCCAACAACCGCCGCCTCGTTGCGCAAGGCCTGCGCCGCATCCGCGCCGGGCAAATGCAGCCGGGCTTGGCGGCGCTGTTCACGGTTGCCGCGCGCGACGCTCGGCGCGCGAGCGGCTTCGACTTCGGCTTCGCACTCGGCCCCCGCATCAACGCAGCGGGGCGCCTGTCGGACATGACGCTCGGCATCGAATGCCTGCTGACCGACGACCCGGCGCGAGCCACTGAGTTGGCCAAGCTGCTCGACACGATCAACCGCGAGCGGCGCGATGTGGAGTCCGGCATGCGCGAGCAGGCCGAGGCGATGCTGGAGCGCCTGCTGCAGGTCGACGCGGCTGCGCCGATCAACGTGCCGTCGGCCCTCGCGATCTTCGACGAAGGCTTTCACGAAGGCGTGGTAGGCATCGTCGCCTCGCGTTTGAAAGACCGCGTGCACCGCCCGACCTTCGTGTTCGCACGCGGTCAAGACGGGCTGCTCAAAGGCTCGGGCCGCTCGATCGCCGGCTTTCATTTGCGCGACGCGCTCGACCTGCTCAGCAAGCGCCACCCCGAGGTGCTGGTGCGCTTCGGCGGCCACGCGATGGCGGCGGGCTGCACGCTCGCCGAAGCGGATTTCGCGACCTTCGATGCCGCCTTCCAGCGCGTCGCGAGCGAATGGCTCGACGCGGCCACGCTCTCGCGCACTCTCCTCGCCGACGGCCCGCTCGGCATCGAGCACTTCAACGCGCCGACCGTGCGCGCGCTCGATGCGCAGGTGTGGGGCCAGGCCTTCGAGGCGCCGGTGTTCGTCGACGAGGTCGAGGTGGTGTCGCAGCGGCTGGTCGGCGAAAAGCATTTGAAGCTCGCGCTGCGCTTCGCAGGCGAGGCCCGTGGCAGCGCGCTGCGCGACGCGATCTGGTTCGGCCACAGCGAGCCGGTTGGCGCCAAGGTGCGGCTCGCGTACCGGCTGAGCGTCGACGAATACAACGGCCGCGAGCGCGTGCAGATGATCGTCGAGGCGGTCGGCTGAAAACCTTGCACCGCACACCAGACGACAACATGATTGCAGTGGAGTTCCCATGAAGCAGAACCTTCGATACGCAGTGATCGCCGTGTTCCTCGCCTTCACGGGTTCGGTCGCGAGCGCGCAAACCCTGCCCCTCAAACCGGTCACCGTCGCGAGCGGCCTGCGCAACCCGTGGGCGCTCGCCTTCTTGCCCGATGGCCGCATGCTCGTCACCGAGAAGGCCGGCCGCATGCGCATCGTCTCGGCCGAAGGCCAACTCGGCGAGCCGCTGCAGAACTTGCCGAAGGTCGAGTCCGGCGGCCAAGGCGGGTTGCTCGATGTCGCGCTCGACCCGAAGTTCACTGAGAACGCGCTCGTCTACTGGAGCTTCAGCGAGGCCGACCCGGAAGGCAGCAGCGGCAACAGCACGGCCGTCGCGCGCGGCCGGCTCGATGGCAACAGCCTGCGCGATGTGCGTGTGATCTTCAGACAAGCGCCGAAGTTCGCGAGCAGCGCGCACTTCGGCTCGCGACTGGTGTTCGCGCGTGACGGGCGGCTGTTCGTCACGCTCGGGGACCGCTTCAGCCGGCGCGACGACGCACAGACGCTCGACAACGACCACGGCAAGATCGTGCGCATCGAATCCGATGGCCGCGTACCGACCGACAACCCGTTTGTCGGCCGTGAAGGCGCGCGACCCGAGATCTGGAGCTACGGCCACCGCAACGTGCAGGGCGCGGCCATCCATCCGGCCACCGGTGAGCTATGGGCCGACGAGCACGGCCCACAGGGCGGCGACGAGCTCAACGTGGTCGAGCGTGGCAAGAACTACGGCTGGCCGGTGATCACGTACGGCGCCAACTACGGCACCGGCACGAAAATCGGCGAAGGCACGGCCAAGGCCGGCATGGAACAGCCGTTGACGTATTGGGTGCCTTCCATCGCGACCAGCGGCCTCGCGTTCCTCACCAGCGATCGCTACCCCGGGTGGAAAGACAGCGCCTTCATCGGCGCACTCAAAGGCCAGTTGCTGGTGCGGCTCGAACTCGACGGCCGCAAGGTCGTGCGCGAAGAACGTTTGCTGCAAGACCTCGGCGAACGCATCCGCGATGTGCGCCAAGGCCCCGACGGCTGGCTCTACGTGCTGACCGACAGCACCAACGGCCGAGTTATTCGGTTGGAACACTGAGGGCCGCGCGTTGAGGGGCGATGGCCGGCGCTGGCGACATGGGCAACCCGTCGTCCCTACAATTGCCACGTGGACACACCGACCTGCTGGATGAACGCCGACCTGCACTGCCATTCCGCCGTTTCCGACGGCACGTTCGAACCCGAAGCGCTGGCGGCGCGGGCCAAAGCCAACGGCGTCGAGCTGTGGGCGCTGACCGATCACGACGAGATCGGTGGCCAGCGGCGCGCGATGGCTGCGGCGTCCAGCCTCGGCCTGCCCTACCTCACCGGCACCGAGATCTCCGTGACCTTCGTTGACGTGACGGTGCACATCGTCGGGCTGGGTTTCGACGTCGACAACGCGGCACTCGATGCCGGCTTGCGCGCCACGCGCGGCGGGCGGCGCGAGCGCGCAAGGGAAATGGCGGCCGGCCTCGCGAAGGTCGGTATCAAGGGCGCGTATGAAGGCGCGCTGCAGTACGTCGGCAACCCCGAGCTGATTTCTCGCACGCACTTCGCGCGGTTCCTGGTCGAGAGCGGCGTTTGCAATGACACGCACGAGGTTTTTCGCAAGTACCTGGTCGAGAACAAACCAGGCTTCGTGCCGCACCGCTGGGCCACGCTGCGCAACGCCGTCAACTGGATCACCGACGCCGGTGGCATCGCCGTGATCGCGCACCCGGCGCGCTACAAGTTCACGGCGAACGAGGAGTACGCGCTGTTCAGCGAGTTCAAGGCGCACGGCGGGCGCGGGGTCGAAGTCATGACCGGCAGCCACAGCTCGGCCGATGCGATCCGCTACACCGAAACCGCGCTCGAATACGAGTTGCTCGCCTCGCGCGGCAGCGATTTCCACTGCCCCGAAGAAAGCCACATGGACCTCGGCGCTCTGCCCGCGCTGCCTGCCAAGTTGACGCCCGTGTGGACCGCGCTGGAGGGGCGCATTCACCAACCTGCGTAAGCGTTTGACGACCCGGCAGGCGGGGCAACAAAAACATGTCGCAGTATTTCGAGGTTCACCCCGACAACCCGCAACTCCGCTTGCTCAGGCAGGCCGCGCAGATCCTGCACGGTGGCGGCATCGCGGCGATTCCGACGGATTCGAGCTACGCGTTCGTCTGTCACCTCGACGACAAGGCCGCAGCCGAAAACCTGCGCCGCATTCGCGGTGTCGACGACAAGCACCACCTCACGCTGCTGTGCCGCGACCTCAGCGAGCTCGCGAGCTACGCGCGCGTCGACAACAAACAGTACCGGCTGCTCAAGCTCGGCACGCCCGGGCCGTTCACGTTCATCCTGGAGGCGACGAAGGAAGTGCCGCGGCGTCTTTCGCACCCGTCGCGCCGCACGATCGGGCTGCGCGTGCCCGCGCACGCAGTGACGCAATGCCTGCTAGAGATCCTCGGCCAACCACTGCTCGCGACCACGCTGATCGCGCCAGGCGAGACCGAGCCGATGAACGAGCCGCACGCGATCCGCGACCGGTTTCAGAAGCTGTTGCAGGCAGTCGTGGATGCCGGCGCCTGCCCGATGCAACCCAGCACCGTGGTCGACCTGACCGGCGACACCCCGGTGCTGATCCGCCAAGGCCGCGGCGATCCGGCACTGCTCGGGCTCAGCCTCGAAGCGAACGCGTGACCGCTTGACACCTAGGACGTTGTGGCCGCGAAGCATCGCGGTCGGCGCGCGGGTCGCCGTGTGGTGCCTCGCCGGTCTGTACATGCTGCATCCGAACCAGGCGGCGCTGCTCACCTTGTTCGGCAGCTACCGCGACACTGACCGCAACGACGGGCTGCGGTGGGAGACTTCGTTCTACGTCAAGAAAAAAGTCCCGGTACGTGCGCGCAACTTCAACAGCGAGAAGCTCAAGGTCAACGACACGCGCGGCAACCTGATCGAGATCGCCGAGCGATCGTCTGGAAGATCGACGACACCGCACAGGCGACCTTCGACGTCGACAACTTCGAGGCCTATGTGTTGACGCAGGCCGAGTCGGCGGTGCGCCATCTGGCGCTGAGCTACGCCCACGACAACCTCGATGAACCCGCGCCTGGTGTCGCGCGCGAAGTCACGTTGCGCTCGGACACCGAAGAGGTCGCGGCGGCACTGCGCATCGAATTACAAGCCCGCTTCCCGCTCGCCGGCATCGTCGTCGTGGACGCGAAGCTGACCCATCTCG
>JANLUW010000442.1:0-6737 GCA_031363645.1 Rhizobacter sp.
CCTCGGCTACCGCGGTGTGGACGCCGACAACCCGGGCGTGCAGATCATCCACCGCGGCAAGTACAAGTCGCTCACCGACCACGAGAAGCGATTGCTCAAGCGGCGCCAGGCGATCGAGCCGCTGATCGGGCACACGAAGTCCGATCACCGGATGGACCGGTGCTGGCTGCAGGGCGCGATGGGTGATGCGCTGCATGCACTGAGCTGTGCGGCGGGATACAACATCCGCTGGTTGCTGCGAGCGATCGTCCGTCTCGGCCTGGGCGGGCTTTTTTACGCCCTCTGGGCTGTGGTCGCGTGCCTCGCCTGCTTGCTGCGCGTCGTTCCGGAACGGACATACGCGATAAGGGCGGCCAAGGCACCTCGGCGCCGGCCGTCATCCAATCTCCCGTGGCTGTCACTCACTGGACCCAAATTAATTCTGCAGGGCCGACTAAGTAAGCCGCGCATGCCTGAGCAGCAGGCCGTCGCGCTGCCGAGTGGCTCGAACGACGCGGCCGTGCCGGTCCTCAGGCCTTCGGATCGTCCTCTTCGCCCTCGGGCAAATGGATCAGCCCGGTGGTGTAGTTGTATTCGAACACCTCGCCGTGGCGGCCCCATTCGATCGCGGTGCGCAACACGCGCTCGGCCTCGGCGGCGTCGAGCGTTTCGCTGAGCAGGCGCAAGAAGGGCTCTTCGGGCAACTCGCCCGAGGCTTCTTGCTCCAGGCTGTGGCGGATGTGCGCGGCGAGCGGCACGTGCGCGAGCAACTGCTGGCCGAACAGCGCCTGCCGCAGCGCGTGCTCGCCGTCCACGTAGCGCTGGCCGATGGGTGTGATGTGCAGGTCGCCCTGCGCGAGTTGGGCCAAGCCGAGCAATGACACGGCCTGCGCGAGCGGCAGCAGTTCGTCGTCGGTGAGTTCGGTTTCTTCGGCCAGGCGCGGCAGGTCGGCACGGCCTTTGAAGCCCTCGCCGGCGAGCAGTTCGAGCAGGCCTTCCATGCGGCCGATGTCGGCCTCGGGCAAGCGCTCGCCGAGCTGCAGCGTGACCGGTTCTTCCGCCGCGCGGCCACGGCTCGCGCGGCCCACCGTCATCAGCGCGTAGACCTCGTCGACCAGCTGCCGCACCTCGGCGCTTTCGGGGTTGCGCGGGCGCGGCAATTGCACCGCAAGCTGAAAGCGCACGCGGCCCGGGTCGCTCGCAAAAATCAGCACGCGGTCGGCCATCAGCACGGCCTCTTCGATGTTGTGTGAGACGACGAGGATCGCTTTGGTCGGCATCGACTTGCTGGTCCAGAGCTCCAGAATGTCTTCGCGCAGGCGCTCGCCGGTGAGCACGTCGAGCGCAGAAAAGGCCTCGTCCATCAGCAACACCTCGGGCTCGACCACGAGTGCGCGCGCGATGCCCACGCGCTGCCGCATGCCACCCGAAAGTTCACGCGGCAGCGCGCCCTCGAAGCCGGTGAGGCCGATCAGCTTGATCGCGGCCTCGGCGCGGCGCTCGCGCTCGGCAGGCGAAACGCCGCGCGCCTCCAGCCCGAGCTCGACGTTGGCCTGCACCGTGAGCCACGGGAACAGCGCGAACGACTGAAACACCATGCTCACGCCACGCGCCGGCCCGTACAGCGGCTGCTCGCGCAAACGCACCTCACCCGTGTCAGCAGGAATCAGCCCGGCCATGATGCGCAGCATGGTCGACTTGCCCGAGCCACTCTGCCCGAGCAGCGAGACGATCTCGCCCTCAGCCAGTCGAAAGTCCACGCCTTCGAGCACCGAGCGCAACCGCCCGTCGGCCGACTTGAACGACTTGCCGACGTTTTTGAGTTCGATGATCGGGTGGGGCATGTGGGGGTTAATTTGAACGCTCGAACCGCAAGTTACCGGGGCGCTCGCGCAGTTTCTGGTTCCGGTGGCTCGCGCTGCGGAAGTAGACGAGAGGCACGACCGCTGACGTGCCACCGCGGTGAGATTTCATTTGCAGCATTCGGTCGACCGGCGCGATGCCGTTATCGTCCGTGCTTTTCCAAAGTCAGCAGTGGGCAGTGCAGTCGCAAGCATCTGGTGAGTATCGGACACCTGCTACAGACCCGGAAGTTACCCGCGGCGACCGAGCCTCGACGGTTTCATCGCTCGCAGCCAATGACTGCCGCCTGCGTGCATGCGGGGTGTTGACTCGGGCCGGGCATCAGGCTCGCCACCGGGTGGCGGATGCAGCGACTGACTTTCGGCTTCGGTCTCGACCCCACGTCAAAATCAGGACAATGCAGTTTCCAAGTTCCTGCGGGGATTCGTCAGTTGCGCATGACGGGACTTGATGTCGTCACCGATGTAGATCACTCGGGGGTCGGAGGGGAGGGTTGCGTCCTGCGCGAAACCCGCCAATGAATCGTGAACGTAGTTGTCGAAGAACGCGACAATTTTTTCATCTCGAAGACCGCTGTTGTTCACGAACTCGGCTTCGTAAGCTTCCAGCAAATTTCGATAATGCGGCCGAACCGGTGTGCCGGGCGATGCCTTCAGCGTGGCCCGAATCGCTTGGGCATCTGCCATCAGCTGGTCGTCGTAGACATTCAAGTTGGCGCCAATCGCTCCCGCTGTGCCCGGCAGGGTGTCGTACCTCGACTTCACTTTCAGGTATGCGTCTTTTGCCTCGTCGAGGCGCGCCTGTGTCGACGACACGTTTTGGGCAAGCGCCGCATCGACGGAAGTGCCGTATTGCGATTGGCTTACCCGAGCCTGATTGAGTCGATTCTGTGCTCGGGTTAGCTGGGTCTGTGAAGCATCCATTTCCTGCTTCAACGGCGTCATCTCGCCGGACAACTGCGTGCGTTCCTTGCGCCACTCGCCTTCATGCTGGCGTAACGTAGCTTGATCAGGCGTTTCGCCGCCATTTGCGCGCGCGGCCTGGTTTTGCTTGATCTTGTAGAAGCGCCAGCCGTAGTAGAGCCGCATGTGCGCGTTGAACATCTGGCCGATGCCGCGCCCGCCGAAACCGGCCTGCTGCATGTAGTGCTGCCAATGATCTTTGAGAAGATTGAATTCGCTTTGGCTTGCGACATCGGCAGCAAAGCTTTCGGTCAAAAATCTTGTGGGCAGAGCGTTCAATCCAAAAATAGGAACGCCCACCTCCCACGCTTTCTGGTGCATGGCGCGCAAAGGGATGACGCTGAGCATCTGACCCGCCTTGGCGCTTCGTGCACCTTCGCCATGACGGTAGCCGCCGCCCACGTCGGAATGAACGCCGGGGTAAACCATTTCTTCCACACTGTCGGGGTAGCGCATGTCGCGCCGGCAACTGTCCAACGGGAACGAATTGCGCATCTCGTGCGCGGCCACCATGTGCACGCATTTCTCGACCATGGTGGGCACGTCCAATGGGTGGGCCCAGCTGCCGTGGCCATCCGCCAGTCCGGGCGCGGGGTCGGCGCCCGGTTGCCCGAAGGCGAGGGTCCTGACACCGGTTGTCGTCGTGTTGCGTGCGCGCAGCGCGTTCGCTGCACTCATCCAACTCAGCGACTGGGCCACAGGCGTGTTGTTGGCGCTCATGGGCAAGCCAACCGAGGCCACGGTATCCCACAGGCCCAGGAAGTAAAAGCGCACCGAATGGGCGCCGCATTTAAGTTTCCAGCCCGCGCCAGCTGGCTCGCATCGCTCTTGAAATTGACGTGCAAAAGCTCGCGCCTCGGTAGCGCCGCGACTGAAGCCGAAGGCCGACACTCGGACCATCGTGATCTTGTTTGTCGGGTTCGTAGCAAGAGACTCTGCGTACTTGAGCTTTTCGTCGAATTGCTTGAACGCCCAATCGATTCGTGCTTCGCCCTCTGCACCGAATGCCAAACCACGCGTGGTACCGCCGTCGTCGTTGATCTCTCTGAAATATGTACCGATGCCAGGGATGTAGATGCGATAGAGGCCGTGGGACTCATCGTCACGCTTATGTGCCAAGAACATCTTGGCTACGTTACTTAGCTCATTGGTTGGACTGTCGGCTTCGAGGTTGTTGCCTGTCCCATCGAAAAAGAAGGTCATGCACAGACTCTGCTGGCATGAAGGCAGAGCGTCCTTCTTCTCCGTTGCCGCGTGAATCTGCGCGGCTCGCTCTGCGAAACTCGGCATTGCGTTGCCTGCGGCTTGAGCGGCATACACCGGGGGACCTGGCTTGGATGCCAGATCCGCTGCAGCCTCGAGTCGCGCCGTGGTTTGCTTTGCTTTTGGGTACTGGTCAGTGGCCATCTTTGCAACTTTCGGCTTTATCTTCGTGTGCTACGTTGTCCGACGCATGACGGTGGCCATCGTCGAAGATATCTAGTCTTAGCTTCAGTTTTGGGTACCCCGCCGTGATCTCCAATTGGACATCACCATCGGGCATGAAGTGCACGCCAATTGCGGTGGGATTGGCCGGCACCGGACCCTTGAGCATGACGGTCTTCTTACACGTACGCCAACCACGGTCGGAGTACCGGGACCACTCAACAATCATCGGCTTGGGCAGAGCAGTTCCCGGACGCCAACGAACGCAGCAAACGGTACCGCCGCCGCCGGAGGTCGGCGTGCTGGGAAGGATGTTGCCCCCTCCCTGGTGGGCCACGGAAAAGAAGTCGATCGGGAGATCGGTGTAGTTGAACCCATTGATTGCCAAACCGACGGGCTCGCCCAGTGGCTGAAATGCTGCGACCGGTTCGGCGGGTCGCGACTCTTGCTCAGCGATTTGGCCGCAGGCGGTCAGTGAAATTAGCACACTGAGCGCAGCGGCCGACCTCCCAGCTTGCAAGCGCAAGTGGACCGATGCCGCTTTTCAAAATTGGTTGTCTTCGATCAAATCACACCCCTATCTCTTTCAGGATTGCTTCGAAACTGGCCTGCTTCTTCGTGACGCGTGCGAGTGCTTCGGGCCATGCCGCTTGCGCATCGAACGCCGGCCCGAGTTGCAGTTCCGTCAGGCAGAAGAGCGTTTGTGTACGGATGTCTTTGATGTCAAATCGTTCGAGCTTCGGGATGCACCGCTCAGCCAGTGCATGCAATTCAGCGCGCGTCTTTGGGTGGCAAAGGTCTGCGGCATGCGTTTGCATTTGCTCGACCAGTGCGTCGGCCGCGCCGGCGTCAATGAGCGCGTTTTGTTGAACGACATCGAACTCGAATTGATGAGGCCAAGGGTCAGCCGGCAACTCTTGCACGTCGAGCCGCTGTAGTCGGCCCATTCGGTCGAGCCACTGCCAACACGAGGCAATGCCCAAGAGCGAATTTCGCTGCGTCAGGCCGAAAACAAGCGTTAGCGCTTCGAGAGTCCGCGTGTCGAAATACCGAAGCAACACGGGCATGCGGTCGGGCAACTGCGCGTCGAGTCGACGTTTCAGCGCGCTCGCCAAATGGGCGTGCTCGAGGGTTGAGTTGAGGATGGTCAGGCTGGTGCTGAACTCGCATGCACTTCGAATCCAAGCGAGTAAGTGCAGCTCCCTTTGAGTGCTGTACGTATGAGGAAATTGGATGAGGATGGGCGCGACCGCCAAAGCGCCGTCCTCTTTTGAGTCTTCAAACAGGCTTGACCACGGGACCTCGGCCCTGCGTCGGAGTTCGGCCACCAGCCCGGGTACCCCGGCATGATCGACCAGCATGTAGAGACGTCGACTGTCGGACGCTGATGAGTCTGTCCGATCGCCGCGTACCGCTTCGACAAAATCGTTGACTCGCGACATCGGTGAGGCCCTAGCAAAAAACTAACGCAGCGCGAAGGCTGAACCGCTGGCGCGGGCTTTGAGCAAGCAGTCCACGCAAATCTGTCGCGGCAGCGTCGGCAACGCATAACTCGCCTTCTCGGGCCCGACAAACGATTTGGTCGAAGCCCTGACCGTGATCGTGCCCGGGCACTGCACCGTGATATTCCCGCCTTCGATCGTGATGTTCGCGCCGCCCTTTGTCGCCAGCACGATTTTCTTCGCCGCCGCCCAATCGATGTGGGCGCTCTTGCTCTGGATGCTCACATCGTCCTTCGCTGCGATCTGCAAGTTGTCGCTCTGCGCCTGCACCTCGACCTGCCCCCTGCCGGCGATCAGCGTGATTCCCTTGCCCGAGGCTTGATTGCCCGCACCGATGGCCCCCGCCAGCACCCCGATGGCCTGCCCGCTGTGGATGCGCATCGCCCCACCCGTGGCCAGGTTCGCATCCAACCCCGAACCCAGCAACACCGTCTCACCCGCGCTCAACACCACATCCTGCCCCGCCACGATTGCCAACCCCGTCTTCGCCGAAATCGCCACGACCGGGTCGGTCGTGTGCGGCAGTTTGCCCTTGGCCGTGCCCGTGTTCTTCGCCGCCGCATCCCCCGTGGCCGCATCGAGGCTCGCGGCGCTGACCATCCCCTTCAACGTCGTGTGCAGCGCCGCGGCCGGTGCCTCCTTCTCGCTCAGCGCACTCTGCCCCGCCTTGAAGCTGCCGAGGTGGCTGGCGAACTGCACCGCCTGGTGCGTCTTGGCTGCCTCGCTGAAGGTCTTTGCCAAGGTCTTGAGTTGCGCTGCCAACGCGATCCCCGCCGCGTTGTCGCCCGCCGGCTCGCTCGGCTGAATGCCGAACGTGCTCAGCAGCACGCCGTGGGCGCCCCGCACGGTGCCATACGCATCGGTGCGCAACTCGAACCCCAGCCCGCGGAAGCTGCCGCGGTGGTTGTCGGCTTGGTGAATCAAATGCCCCAGGTTCAACTGCGTCGCATGCTGCGTCGTCGCGAGCTGCGTGCGCAGTTGCTGGTTAGAGTCGTCGAACACCAGT
>JANLUW010000551.1:0-5128 GCA_031363645.1 Rhizobacter sp.
TATGCGTTTGCCGGGCACCGTGGCCACCTTCCTGTTGAAGGCGAACACTGTAGGAACCCAACCGCAAAACGCACCCCGGCGGCGTGCGTCAACCGCTCAACATAGTTGTCACTGAGCGCTCAAGATAATTGTCGGCCGCCATGTGCACAGGCTTGCCGGCTGGACGTGAACGAAAAGAAGAGGCCTGTTGGTCGAGCTTAAACGGTATGGCTTGGAGACCATCCTGCTCATAGGCTAGCCAGGCAACTTGAAGCGCGGGTTCTTGCCGGACGGTAGCCAAGCCTCTCGTCGCTCCATGGGGCAAGACGTGCCAGCGGCTGGAACATTCACTTGCTTACGTGATGTGCAATCGGAGTTGATGTGCGAACACGGAACCAGGGGTCGCAAACTTCGATGTTTGCCCCACCTGTTGCGCATGCAAGCCCGGCACGCGCACTGCAGCAGCAAACTCACAGCAATTACGGGCTTTTCCGCGCACTGTCTGTTGTTGCGCCCGGCGCGCGCGACCACCAACCGCCGCCCAGCGCCTGAAACAAGGAGACCGTCTCTCCCAGTCGCACAGCCCGCGCGCTGGCGACGGCAAGCAGCGCCTGGTCGTGCGCTTGGCCGGCCGTGAGCAGTGCCATGCGGTCGATGTACCCGCTCGCAAGCTGCCGTCGAACGAGCGCGAGCGTCTGCTCGGTGCTCTGAGCCGTGGCGACGCTGGCGCGAAGGCCGTCGGCATCGGTGTAGAGGGCCTGGAGACTGTCCGCCACGTTCTGAAAGGCAGCGAGCACTGTGCTGCGGTACTGCGCCGCGGCCTGCATGTATGCCGCCTCTGCGGCCCGCTGCCGATGCTGCAGCGTGCCGCCATCGAACACCGACTGCGTCAGGATGCCCGCCACGCTGAAGAACTGGCCGGGTGTCGCGAACACGCGGGCCAGCGTGCTCGCTGCGCCGCCCACCGTGGCATCGATCGTGAACTGCGGCAAGCGATTCGCCTTGGCGACGCCGATTTGCGCGCTCGCCGCGTGCAACTGCTCTTCGGCAGCACGCACATCGGGGCGCTGTTCGAGCAGTTGCGAAGGCAGGCTCAGCGGCAGTGCCTCGGGCAGCTTGAAGTCCGTAAGTTCGAAGGGCGGCGCCGCGGTCTCATCGGGCGTGCTGCCTGCGAGTGCCTGCAGCAGGTGGCGGGTTTGAGCGAGCTGCTTCTGCAGCGGCGGCAGTTGCTGCTCGTTTTGGGCGAGCGCGGTTTCCTGCAATGAAACATCGAGTTGCGACGCATAGCCTGCCTGCCGCTGCCGCCGGGCAAGCGCGATCGCTCGCTCGCCCGCATCGACGATGCGCCGGTAGATCGCGATCTGCTCGCGCAACAACGCCTCCTGAATCGCCGCAGCAGCAATGTTGGACGCGAGCGTGACGTACGCCGCCTCCAGCTGCAATTTCTGGGTCGCTGCTTGCGCCTCCAGCGACTCGACCTGCCGCCGATTGCCGCCGAACACATCGGGCACGAAGCCGACGGTAAGCTGCGCAGTGTGCAGTGTGAAATAGGAGGCGCCCGAGGCGGCGGGGCTCGAAAGCGCGTCGGCGGTGCGCACGCGAGTAGGTGAGTAGTTGGCTTGGACTGTCGGGTAGAACAGCCCACGCTGGGCCAAGGCGTTCTCCTGCGCGACAACCAGCGAGGCGCGCGCAGCCTCCAACGTCGGGTTGGCAGCGAAGGCCTGGACGATCAGCGCGTTCAACGCCGGCGACTGGAATAGCGCCCACCAGTCGCTCTGCACCTGGCCGGCGATGACGAAGCGCTGCGCTTCGCCGACCGCGCCGGGTGCCGAGCCGGTCGACTCAGGTAGCGGCCCGGTCGCATAGCTGCTCGCAGCGGGCAATGCAGGGCGTTGATAGTCAGGGCCCACCGCGCAGCCGTTGAAGGCGGCGGCGCAGGCGCACAGAACGGCAGTCGCATTTCCTCGGTGCACACGCATCGTGATGTTCATGCCTTTGGCCCTCTCGTCGTTCTCATGCCACGCCGCCCGCCGGCGCCGGCAAGGGCGGCGCGGCCAGGGGTTCCTCGGCTGCCTCGAAGAAATTACCGAACAGCCCAATCGCCAAGGGCAAGATCAGAAGCGTGAAGAGCGTGCCGCTGACGATTCCGCCGACGATCACGCAGGCAAAGGGCCGCTGCGTCTCGCTGCCGATGCCGTGCGAGAGCGCGGCGGGCAACAGCCCCAGCCCCGCCATGAGCGCCGTCATCAGGATCGGCCGCAGCCGCATCGCCGCGCCTTCGACAATGGCGCGCGCTACCGCCGAGCCGCTGCGCACGCGCTGAACCACCTCCTCGACCATGATCACGCCGTTCTGCACCGAGATGCCCGCCACCGCGATGAAGCCCACTGCGGCCGATACCGAGAGGTGGAGCCCCGCGAGACCGAGCGCCGCCACGCCGCCGATCAAGGTGAATGGCACCATGCACAGCACGATGCTTGCGAGCCTGATGGAGCGGAAGGTCCAGAACAGCAGCGAAAAGATCAGCAAGGCAGTGAGCGGCACGATCACCGCCAGCCGCTTGGTGGCGCGCTCGGAGTTCTCGAACTGACCGCCCCAGACGAGGTCGTAGCCCAGCGGCAATTGCACCTGCTCGGCGACCAAGCGCTGGGCTTCGGCCACGAAACTGCCCTGGTCTCGCCCCAGCAGGTTGACCTTGACGATCACGGCACGCGAGCCCGAGTCGCGCAGGATGCGAGAGGCACCTTCGCGAACCTCCACGTTCGCGACATCGCCGAGGGCAATCGTGCCCGGCCCGTTGCCGACCTGCGTGCCTGGCAGTGCGAGCTGCAACGAGCGCACAGCGTCGACGCCGAGCCGGTTTTTCTCGGCCAGGCGCACGACCACGTCGAAGCGCTTGTCGGCCTCGTAGAAGCTCGTGACTGCGGCGCCCGACATCGCCTCGTTCACCAGCATAGTTACGTCGTTGATGGCCAGGCCGTAGCGGGCCAAGCGCTGCCTGTCGGGCGTGATCACCAGCTCGGCCTGGCCGCCGATGCGGGTGGTGTCTACATCGGTCGCGCCGCGAATACCGTTGATGACCGCGGCCACCTGAGTGGCCTTCTGGTCGAGGATGTCCAGGTTGTCGCCGCTGATCTTGGCGACGATCTCGCCACGAAAGCCGGAGAGCGACTCTTCCACGTTGTCCTGGATCACCTGCGAGAAGTTGGTCGAGACACCGGGAATGCGTGCGAGCTGGTTCGACATGTCGGCGACAAGCGCCTCTTTCGATGCGAAGCGCCAGCCGCTGCGTGGTTTCAGGTCGACCAGGATCTCGAGATTGTTGGGGCCCTTGGCGTCGGAGCCGTCGTCGGGTCGACCCACTTGCGCGATCACGTGCGAGACCTCCGCATAGCCGAGCAGCAGCTTGCGCACTCGACCTTCGATCGCCTTGGTGGTCTCTAGCGCAGCCGAAGTCGGCAGGGTCACGGTGAGCCAGATGTTGCCCTCGTCGAGCTTGGGCAAGAACTCGCTGCCGAGGCGCGGCGCCAGCACGAGGGCGATCACCACCGGCACTGCCGATAGAAACAGCGTGAGGCGCGAGCGCCGCATCGTGCGGGCCACGAACCCGCGATAGCGCCGTTGCAGGCGCTCCAGCCAGGGCTTGTGTTTCTCGGCGAGCGTGTGGCGCTGAAGCGCGAACGAGAGCAGCGTGGGCAGCAGCGTGAAGGTCAACAACACGGCGCCGATGAGCGCGAAGCTCAAGGTCAGTGCCACCGGGGTGAATATCTTCCCTTCGACGCGCTGGAAAGTGAAGATAGGTACGAAGGCCAGGATGATGATGGCCTTGGAGAAAAGCACCGGGTGCGCCAGCTCCGACATCGTGCGCTGCAGCACACCCATGCGCTGTTGCCGGGCCCCGGGAGAGTCCAGCCCTGCAGCCGTCACACCACCTGCCGCCTTGACGGCCAGCCGCACCATCAGCGCCTCGACGATCACGACTGCGCTGTCGATGATGATGCCGAAGTCGACCGCGCCGAGCGAGATCAGGTTAGCCGACACGCCACGCGCATTCATCAGGACGAAGGCGAACAGCAATGCAAGCGGGATCACCGTGGCCACGATCAGCGCAGCGCGCCAGCTCGACAGAAACACGATCAGCACCGCCATCACGAGCAGCGCGCCGACCATCAAGTTCTCCGCAACGGTCGAAACCGTGTGCCGCACGAGCTCTGTGCGGTCGTATATCGGCACGATGCTCACGCCCTTGGGCAGCCTGGCCTGCAGCAGCGCGATGCGGCGCTTCAGCTCGGCATTGATCTTGGCGGGGTCGCCGCCCTTGGTCATCGAGACGATGCCTTCGATGATGCTGTCGCGCTGGTCGGCGCCCACATAGCCGTAGCGGGGGCGCTCCCCTTCGCGTACCTCGGCCACGTCGGCGACGGTGATGGTGCGGCCCTGGCGTGCGGCGACCACCGCGCTGCGGATATCGGCCACGCTCGTGAACAAACCGCCCGAGCGCACCACCAGCGAAGCATCCCCTTGGCGCAGCAGACCTCCGCCGGCGTTGCCGTTGGCATTGCCCACTGCTTGGTTGAGCTGGTCGAGCGTGACCTGGTACTTGCGCAGCAGCAGCGGGTCGACCTCGATCTGGTACTCCTTGATCGCGCCGCCGAAGCTCACGATGTCGGCCACGCCCGGCGTTTGGCGAAGCGCGGGCCGCACGGTCCAGTCTTGCAGGGTACGCACTTGCGCATCGGACAAGCCGGGGGCGTCGATGGTGTAGCGATAGACCTCGCCGACGGCAGTGGAGAGCGGCGCGAGCTGTGGCTGCACATTGGGCGGGAGCGTCACGGTCGCGAGCTTTTCCGTGACCTGCTGGCGAGCGAAGTAATCGTCGGTTCCGTCGGCGAAGGTCAGGGTCACGATCGAGAGGCCGGCCATGGTCACCGAACGCACATTGGTGAGCCGGGGAATGCCCGAGACCTCGCGCTCGATCGGCAGCGTGACGGCGCGCTCCATGTCTTGCGGCGCCTGCCCTGATAGCTGCGAGATGACCCGCACCTGCACGTCCTGCACATCGGGGAAGGCCTCGATCGGCAGGTCGGCGAGCGCATGGGCACCGAAACCCACGAGCGCGGCCACCAGCACCAGCACGAAGACGCGCTGC
>JANLUW010000601.1:0-2183 GCA_031363645.1 Rhizobacter sp.
CGACACGGTCGTGGGCGCGAAGTCGTGGCGCTGGGTTGCTGCATTGGGCAACGGTGGTCAGCGGCTCTACATGGTGCCCGAACTGGCTTTGAGCGTTGTGATCGTCGCGGGCCGCTATGACTCGCCTAACCCCCTCAATGGGCAGCCTTCGCACGAATTGTTCCAGCGCGTGTTGGAGACGGTGGTGCGGTCAACGGTTCAGCGCGCCCTGCCCAGATAACGCTTGCGCCAAAAGAACCAGCTCAACCCAATGCCGAGCAGCAGCATGAAGCCGAAGGTCCACCAGAACCCCCGCATGCTGTGAATCAGCGGCAAGCCCTCGAAGTTCATGCCGAAGAAACCCGTCACCAGGTTAAGCGGCAGGAAGATCGCGGTCAGCACGGTCAGCGTGCGCATGATTTCGTTGGTGCGGTTGCTCTGCGCCGAGAAATGCATCTGCACCGCGTTCTCGGCCGACGATTCGAGCCGGCGCACGTGCGTGAGCACGCGCTCGATGTGCTCCTGCACGTCACGCGCGCGCACCCGCAGCAGCTCGCGTTCGCGCAGCACGGCGGCGTCGCCATTGGGCGGCAACTCGTCGAGTGAGTCGATCCATTCGGTGATCGCAGCGCGCTGGTCCTCGCAGGTGTCTTCGAGCAGATGCAGGCCGTTGCGCGAATCGAGCAGCATCTTCCAGCTGCTTTGCTTCGGGTGCGGGCCGAACAGTTCTTGCTGCAGCTGATCGAGTTGCCGGGTCAGCAGGCGGCGCAGATCGAGGTAGCTGTCGACCATGTAGTTGGTCATGCGCAGCGCCATGTCGGACGGGCTCGGCGGCATGCGGGTGCCACTGTTACGCGCGTCGCGATTCTCGCGGCTCTCGGCTGCCGGCCCCTGCTGCTGCAGCCGGTTCGCGAAGTGTTCGAGCACCATGCAGTCGGTCGAGTGCACCGTGAGCAGCACGTTGTCGAACACTGCGAGGCCGACAGCGCTGGTGTCGATCTGCGCCAGCGCTCCGGGCACCGAGTTCGTGTTGTCGTGTGGGCTCGCCGCGGTGAGTCGGCGAAAAGTGAGCAGGTCGTACCACGAGGTGTAGTCGAAGTGCGAAGGCAGTTGCGCGTTCAGCAGATGGGCCACGTGCAGGTCGACGAGCTGCCCGCCAGTCCAGCGTTGCAGTGCAGCTTGCACGGTGCCGACGTCCTGCTCGAGCTCGGCCCGCGGGATGCCGATCCAGAAGTAGCCGGCAGCGGGCTTCGCGTCGGGCAGGTCGGGCAGCTCGGTGAACTGGTCGCCGTCGATATGAAAGATGCGCATCGACGAAGGCCGCTCAGCCGGTTTTTTTCAGCCAGCGCGCCGCCTCGAGCGCGAAGTAGGTCAGCACGCCATCGGCGCCGGCGCGCTTGAAGGCGAGCAGGCTTTCCATCATGACCGCGTCGCCGTCGAGCCAGCCGTTCAACGCGGCCGCCTTGAGCATCGCGTACTCGCCGCTCACCTGGTAGGCGAAGGTCGGCACGCCGAACTCGTCTTTGATGCGGCGCACGATGTCGAGGTAGGGCATGCCGGGTTTGACCATCACCATGTCGGCGCCCTCGGCCAGATCGAGCGCGACCTCGCGCAGCGCCTCGTCGCTGTTGCCCGGATCCATCTGGTAGACCTTCTTGTTGCTCTTGCCGAGGTTGCCGGCCGAGCCCACGGCGTCGCGGAACGGGCCGTAGAACGCGCTCGCATACTTGGCGCTGTACGCCATGATGCGTGTGTGAATGTGGTCGTTGGCTTCGAGAGCGTCGCGGATCGCGCCGATGCGGCCGTCCATCATGTCGCTGGGCGCGACGATGTCGACACCGGCCTGCGCCTGCGTCAGCGCCTGGTCGGTCAGCACCGCGACCGTCTCGTCGTTGAGGATGTAGCCGCTCGCGTCAAGCAGGCCGTCTTGCCCGTGCGAGGTGAACGGGTCGAGCGCCACATCGGTCATCACGCCGAGTTCGGGAAAGCGCTTTTTCAGCTCGCGAACCACCGTCGGCACAAGGCCCTCGGGGTTCAGCGCCTCGCGGCCGTCTTCGGTCTTCAGCGACGGCTCGATCACCGGGAACAGCGCCATCACCGGGATGCCGAGCGCCACGCACTCTTCGGCGATCGGCAGCAGGCGGTCGAGCGTCACGCGCGGGACGCCGGGCATCGAGGCGATCTCTTGCGTGATGCCCTGACCC
>JANLUW010000064.1:0-5408 GCA_031363645.1 Rhizobacter sp.
GGGCAGATCGGCGAACGTATCCGTCGAACGCCACCGGCATCGGCATCATCTGCAGTCGCTCGTGTTCGAGCACCTCGGCGCCGCTGAACTGTTTGTGCTCGGGATGCTTGACCTCGGTCCACAGCTGCCTGCAACGCTCGCCCACCCAGGCATTGAGTTCGTCGATGCTGCCGAAGCGCATCTGCCGCGCGTCGATCCAGACGCGCCGGCGGCTGTCTTGCACGTTCTTCTCGACGACTCCCTTCTCCCAGCCGGAGGCGACGTTGCAGAAGTCGGGGTCGTACAGGTAGTGCGCGCACATTACAGCGAAGCGCGCGTTGACGACGCGGCCCTTGCCCTTCAAGACTTTGTCGACGGCCGTGCGCATGTTGTCGTAGATGCCGCGCCGTGCAACACCGTCGAGTGCTGCGAAGCTGCGCGTGTGCGCGTCGAACAGCATCTCGTGACCCTGGCTCGGGTAGGCCACGAGCCAGAACGCACGGCTCGCGCACAGCTTCATGTGCGCCACCTGCAGTCGCCTGTAAATGCCGCCAATCACGAGCCCCTCTTCGCTCCTGTCGAATTGGAACGCTTCGCCGAGTTCGAAGGCGAGTGGCACGAAGGCCTTGCCGCTGGCGACGCCGCCTTGCTGGATCCGCCAGTTGCGGATGACGTCTGTGAGCCGGGAGTAACCGCCTTCGTATCCGGCCTCACTGATCTGTTTGACCAACGTCTTGGTGGTGCGTTGCTCCTTCTTCGGTCGGCGCGCGTCGACCAGCAGCGCTTGCATGACCTCCTCGACGAACGGCGCCAACTTGATGGGCGCTTCCTTGCGCGGCCTTCGACGCGGCTCCTCGACTCTGTCGGTGCGCAGGTAGTTGCGCACCGTGTTGCGCGACAGGCTCGTCGCGAGCGCGATCTACCGCACTGACTTCTTGTCGTGGCGGCGCATCCGCAGCACTTTGCCAATCATGGCCATGGTGATCACTCCTGATACCCCGCTGCTCAAAAAAGCAGCAGGGTAGGTTGAACATCCGGGTCATCTTGAGATCGGCACAACCCTCACAAGTGGGTCAATTCGCGGTCGGTGCCAACAGGCCGAGCTCGCTGGTAGTGGTGGCGCGGACCTAGAACATGAATCACATGGTGGATCTCATGGTCGAAGAACCTACTCGCCGGGTGGCATCCCGCGCGCGGTGAGAAACGTCGACGGTGATGCACGCAGGCGGCGACCCAGGTGACGCCCGAGCCCGCGCAAATCGGCAAGCGCGATCGAGCGCGCGCGCAGTGCCATCCACAGCGCGAGCGAAAAGCTCACCAGCAGGTTTACTGCGCCGATCATGAACATGCCGAACAGGCTCCATGCGAACACTGCCCAGGGCAGCTCGAAACCCGATCCGGCCAGCGCGTAGCCGAGGTTGGCCGAGGCAAACGCGATGTGCCGGATGTCGATCGGCAGCCCGAGGATCATGCCGACGGTACCGGCGCTACCCAGCATGCAGCCGAACAGGAAGTTGCCGAGCAATCCGCCGAGGTGCGCTTCCAGGTACGCACCGACCCTGGACGCGCGGGCCGGGCCGACCAAGCGGCGCAACCACGACAGGCGCTCGACCCGCTGTCGAAGGTGCGCGTAGCCCGCACGGTTGTCGAAGTAGCCGGTCAGCACCCCGGACAGAAACAGGAAAACGCCAGCCAGCGCCGCATGCGGCAATGCCCAGCCGAGGATGTCGAGATCGTGCAGCAGGTGGGCGGCCTTTACCGCGTCGATCGGCGGTGCGCCGGCGAAGGTGACGAACAGCATCGACAGCAGCAGCGCAACCGGGAACGCGACGATCACGTTGCCGAGGATCGCCGCGGTCTGCGTGCGCCCGACCCCCGCGAACAGGTCGACTACGCGGTCGAGGTCTGCGGCGCGCCGCGCACCACCGGCATGCAGGCCGCCGAGATAGCCCGCGATCGTCTGCGCGGTCATCGCCGGCTGCTTGGTGGCAACGGTCAGGTGCAGCATGTAGATGATTGCGAAGCCGAGGCCGTAGATCAGGCTGTATCCGAGCGCATAGCCGATCGGCGCCAGGTCGAGTTTGCTGGCAAAGATCTTCAGCAGGGCCATCACGCCGATCAGGGCACCTGCGCCCATCGCCGCACGCCACATCGCACGGTAGGCGGCGCGCGTCTCCGCGATGTAGTGCTCCCCGGCCTTCGCCGCGTTCTCGGTGATCCGCATCGCCAGCATCGCGACCCCACCCGCAACATGGCTGCGCAGGCTGCTGCGACGGCTTTCGGCTGCGAGTGCCAAGCGGACGAGCGCGCTCCAGCGTTCGATCACCTCCTGTCGGCGCAGGTCGGCTTCTTTATCAACGACCCAGGCATCGAGCAGGCGCCCCAGATCCTCGATGCGTTGCAAGGTCTGCGCGCTGCGCCGGATCATGTACGAAAGCCGGACACTCGTGCCTTGCGCCGCCGCCACCCGCCGTGCGCGCTCGATCACCGACTGGCACTGGTCGACCAGCAGCTGCACCTCGGCGCTGTCCAGCGGCTTCACGCCCGGGTCGAGGAGGTGCGCACGCTGCGTGTCGACATAGCGTTGCGTGGCACCGGTCAGCCCGCGGAAGCATGCGGCATGACCCTTGAACTCCGGGCCGAGCCGTCTGAACTCGCCGTCGACGTCGATGCCGCCCAAGCGATATCCGAGGATCAACAGCGCTTCGAGTACCTGCCCGACGATGGCTGGGGACACCGCATCGTCGTCCGCGGTCTTGCGGGCGATCAGGTGCCAGAAGCGCTGTGGCAGTTCGGAGGGCAGCGCCGAAAACCAGATCCAGTCGCCGCGCCGGTGAAACACCTGGCGTAATACACCGCGAAGGTCGTCGGCATCGGGCACCTCGGGAAGTAGACGGACGGCAAGGATGCGGCCCAGTTCCGTGAAGAAGCCAGTGCCTGGCAAGATGCCGCTGTCGGCGAAGAAGCCGACCAGTCGCGGTTCCGCCAGCAGACGCATCACGTGTCGGCGGACTTCGGCCGCTCGTGCGGGATCGGCCTCAAGCAACTCGATGACCGCCGTGTAACGCGTGGCGCTGCCGTCGATCCCGCTCAGATCGCGCGGGCGCACGAAATCGAACAGCGCCGCAAGTGCGGATGCGGAGTCCCCGGCTGCGTCCGCGAACGGTGCCAGCGCGGCGGCTGCGGAGGCTACGGCGGCCAGTGGCTCACGCGGCATCGCGTTGCGATCGGCGGCCATCAGCTTGCCGCGTGCCGGGCGCCGGCCGCGGGCGGGCGCACGAGCTTCGGTTCAGCCGGGTCGCTGAAGTAGTGCGGGGACATGATCTGCACACCGTGCTCGTTGAACACATCCAGCAGGTGCTGGTGCAGCGTCGCCAGCACTTCGGCGCGCGGACGGGGCTCGCTCGGCACGGCCTGGCATACGAGCCGGTACTCGACGTAGAAATCCGACAGCGCCGTCTGGAACACGCGCGGCGCAGGCGATGCCAGCACCCCGGGCGTGCGTCGTGCGGCATCGATCATCATCGACTCGACCTCGCGCCACGGCGTGTCGTAGCCGATGGTGAGGGTGGTATCGACGATGTAGCCTTGGCCCAGCACCGCGCGTGAATAGTTTTTCGTCACGGTGGTCAGCAGCAGTGCGTTGGGCATCGTGACTTCCTCGCCCATGCCGGTGCGGATACGCATGGTGAACGTGCCCAGTTCGGTGACCGTGCCTTCATGATCGCCGACGCGCACGTACTCTCCCACCCGCAGCGTGCGCGAATACATGAGGATCAGTCCGCTGGCGCCCTGGCTGACCAAGCTCGCGCCCCCTACGGTCAACATGAGGCCGATCAGCACCGACATGCCTTTGAAGGCCTCGCTGTTGGCGCCCGGCAGGTAGGGATAGGCCATGACGACCGCGAACAGCCAGACACCGATGGTGAACAGGATGCGCGTCGGCCGGACGGTGTCGGCGTCGAGCCAGCCGAGCGCGCCGCCGTGCTTTCCCGCGCGATCGAACACGGGCGAGACGAGACCGATCACGCCACGGGCCAGCATGAAAATCAGCACCGCCACCAACAAGTCGGGCAGCGCGCCCAGCACGCCGGTGGAGAGGCTGTAGGCGACGCCCAGCAGATAGGCCTGCAATTGCTCGCCCCACGGACGCGTGTACGGGAAGCGCTCGAGCACGAAGCTCAGCCACTGGTAGCCCAACAGGAAAAGCAGCGACCAGGCCGCGAGCGTGATCGACGCACTGGAAACCTCGACCAGCTTGCCCGGTTGCAGCAGTCGCCCATTGAAGATGCGCAACCGGTCCCCACGATCGATGATCAGCGTGCGGGCGCGCGTGCGCAGCGCCCGCCGGGCGCGCAACACACCTGCGGTCAGCAGCGCCAGCGCAGCGGTGGCGGCCAGTGCCGCTGCAAGTCCGCGCAGCAGCAACGAGCGATCGCGTCCTTCGCGTGTTTCTGTGGCGACTCGCCGCAGGGCGTCGACCGTTCGTGCGGCCGCACCCTCCAGCGCTTCACCCCGCAGCCGGTCCGCATCCTCTGGCAGTAGGATCATTGCGAACCCGCCGTCGACCCGTATCACCGTCCCCTGCGGGTCCGAATGGGTCGCGATCTCGCCTGGCCCGCCCCGTGCGAACAACTCTGCGAGAGTCTGCCCGGCACGCCGGGCGCGATCGTCCGGCAGTGAGCCCAGAAACGGCGCACGAAAGGTCGCGACGGTTCGGTTGAATACGACTACCGGGGCTTCGCGGACATTCGTCGGGGGTTCCGCCGGAGCGGCAGCCAGCGCCGGTAATGCCGCCAGGAGCAAGCTGGTCAACAACAGCAGGGCGTAAGTGGTTGCGCTTGCGAGATTCATTTATGACGTATTGCGGAAATCATAGTAGGTAACCGTCGTTGAAAAAGCGGGGGGAACTCTGGCTGAACGAGGTTCTTCATGCTCGCACCGGCATACAGTAGAAATTCGCACAAGGCCTACGCAAAGCTCGGCAAGACCAGCCGGGCGATGGTTCGCAAATGCCAGAAGATGTTGAACCGGCCACGCCCGCTCGCGACATTTAACCGGTGCTGCATTGTCGAACATGCTGCCGGTCGCACGGCGCTGATCGTGGCGCAAGAGAAGCTCGCGTCATTAGCAGGCTGTTGAAGAACCTCGACATTCGCCCGACAAATGCGATGTTGAACAGATCGGGGACTGCGTTGCGAGGCACTGACGGACACAACGAGAGCTTGTTTTCTACGGTGAGGCTGGAGGACTTTGTTCCGGCGAGCCACCCGTTGCGACCGATCCGGAGCTCGATGAACGAAGCGCTTGCCAAGATGGACGGGAAGTTCTCGTCCATGTACGAGTTCGACGTCAAGGCAGGTCGCCCCAGCATTGCTCCCGAGAAGCTCGTACGGGCCATGATGCTTCAGGTGCTCTACAGCGTTCGC
>JANLUW010000603.1:0-2447 GCA_031363645.1 Rhizobacter sp.
GTGCTGTGCGCGAGCGTGGCGATCTGCACACCGGCGTCGTTGTAATAGAACTCGCGGCTGACGTGCCAGCCCTGCGTCTCGAACAGGTTGCAGATCGCGTCGCCGAGCGCGGCCTGGCGCGCATGGCCGACGTGCAGCGGCCCGGTCGGGTTGGCCGACACGAACTCGACCAACACGCGGTCGGCCTTCGCAGGCTGGCGGCCGAAGGCGTCACCGGCAGCGATCACCTCACCGACCACGGCCTGCCGGGCCGCTGCCTTCAACCGGACGTTGATGAAGCCCGGGCCGGCGATGTCGAGCGCGTCGACCCAACGCAGCACTGCTGGCTGGCGGTTCAGTGCATCGACCAGCGCGGCCGCGAGCTCACGCGGATTGCGTTTGAGCGCCTTGGCGAGCGGCATCGCCACGGTGCAGGCGAGATCACCATGCGCGGCCTGTTTGGGTGACTCGAAAGCGGGCTCGAGCGAGCTCTCCGGCGCAACCTCGGTGATCGCTGCGCCGAGCGCTTCGATGAGGTCGTGTTTGACTTGGATCATCGATCGATTCTACGGGGGCCACCCGGCGCCGCCCGGGCCGGGACGGGCCGCGCAACGGTCGCGTATCGCGCCGGGAATGGTCGCCCTTTACCGCGCTGTTCGGCCTCCCGTGCACGCGCGGCCGGTGCGAAGATGCGCACTCGAATGCCTCGCGCCATGCCCACCGTCCCGATGCCCCTAGCTCCGACCCCGCCGGAGGCGCCCGCTTTGCCGAGCCTCATCGGCAAGTACCGTGTGCTCAAACGCCTGGGCGAAGGCGCGACTGCCGAAGTCTTTTTGTGCCACGACGAATTCAAGGGCATCGACGTGGCCATCAAGCGCGTGCGCGCCAACGTCACCGGCGACGCGATGGACGGCCGCTACTCCGAGCGCTTCTTCGCCGCCGAGGCCGCGCTGGTCGGTCGCCTGAACCACCCGAACGTCGTGCAGATCTTCGACGCCGTGGCCGACCCGGTCGCACCGTACCTGGTAATGGAGTACGTGGCCGGCAGCACCTTGCGGCCGTACTGCCGCGCCGACCAGTTGCTCGCGCTCGAGCAGATCGTCGAAATCGGCTTCAAGTGCGCAATGGCGCTCGGTTACTTCTACCGGCAAGGCCTGATTCACCGCGACGTGAAGCCGGCAAACCTGCTCGTGTCGCTTCGCCAGGGCGCGATCACCGACGTGAAGATCAGCGACTTCGGCAGCGTGCTCAACCTGGCGGCCGACACGACGCAGATCTACCGCGTCGGCTCGCTCGCCTACATGTCGCCCGAGCAGCTCGACGGCGGCACGCTCGATGCGCGTGCCGACATGTATTCGCTCGGTGCCGTGCTGTACCACCTGATTGCCGGGCGCCCGCCGTTCGATGCGCAGGTGCAGTCGGCCATGATGAACCAGATCTACCACGTGCAGCCGGCGTCGCTCGCGAGCCTGCGCGACGGCGTTAGCCCGGCGCTGAACGCGATGATCCAGCGTGCGCTGGCGAAGAATCCGGACGACCGCTATGCCAACTGGGAAGCCTTCGCGCAGGCGCTTTCCGGCCTGATCACGAACCAGCAAGTGCCACGCGGCCAGCTGCAGGGCGTGCTCGATTCCGAGCGCTTCAACCTGCTGCGCACGCTCGACTTTTTCGCGAGCTTCGGCGATGTGGAACTGTGGGAGGTAGTGCACCGTGCGAAGTGGCAGCGGTTCGGCTTCGGCCACGCGCTCTACCGCAAAGGCGAAGAAGGCAACAGCTTTCACATCCTCGCCCAGGGTGAGGTCGAGGTGTTTCGCGACGGCAAGAAGGTCGCGCAACTCGGCGCCGGCACGTCGGTGGGCGAGATGGCCTATCTCGCGCCCAGTCCCGAGCTCAAGCGCCACAGCACCGACGTGATCGTGACCGAACCGGCGACGACGATCTCGTTCACGCCCGAGACGCTGGTGCAGGTCAGCCCAGGCTGCAAGCACCTGTTCGACGAGGCGTTCATTCGCGTGCTGGTGCGGCGGCTGCACGTGGCGCACGAGGCGCTGGCGCACCCGAGGCGCATCTTGTAGGTGTGTGTCCACCGCCCGCCACGCCCGCGCGTTGTGCGCTTGCTGGCGCATGAGGCGCATGCTTCAATCGGCGCCGGCCTAGAGCCCTTTTCAACAAAACTTCCTCCGGAGCACCCGATGAAAACCCTGATGACCGCACTCGCCCTGACCGTGGCCTGCCTCTCGACCTCGGCCTTCGCGACCACCCACAAAGAAGCGCCCGACATGGCCAAAGGCGCGAGCGCGCCGATGGGCAAGCAGCAAAGCAAGATGGCCGAATGCAATGCCGCGGCCGGCGACAAAAAGGGCGACGAGCGCAAGGCGATGATGAAGACCTGCCTGTCGGCCAAGAAGGCGACCCAGCAAGACAAGATGAAGGCCTGCAACGCCGACCCGAAGGCCAAGGCTGCCAAG
>JANLUW010000616.1:0-3313 GCA_031363645.1 Rhizobacter sp.
GCGCGGCTGCTCGCGCGGCGCGAGCTACAGCTGGTACCTGTACAGCGCGAACCGGGTCAAGTACCCGATGGTGCGCGGGCGTTTGCTCAAGACGTGGCGCGCGGCGCGCCTGTCGCACGACCCGGTCGACGCGTGGGCCTCGATCGTCGAGGACGTCGCCGCGCGGCGCGACTACCAGCAGGTGCGCGGGCTCGGCGGGTTCGTGAGATCGACCTGGGACGAAGTGAACGAGATCGTTGCCGCGGCCAACGTCTACACGATCAAAAAGCACGGTGCCGACCGCGTGATCGGCTTCTCGCCGATCCCCGCGATGAGCATGGTCAGCTACGCCGCGGGCTCGCGCTACCTGTCGCTCATCGGCGGCGTCAACCTGAGCTTCTACGACTGGTACTGCGACCTGCCACCCGCGAGCCCGCAAGTCTGGGGCGAGCAGACCGACGTGCCCGAATCGGCCGACTGGTTCAACTCGAGTTTCATCATCGCCTGGGGCTCGAACGTTCCGCAGACGCGGACGCCCGACGCCCACTTCTTTACGGAGGTGCGCTACAAGGGCACGAAGACGGTGGCGGTGACGCCCGACTACTCCGAAGTCGCCAAGCTCGCCGACATCTGGATGAACCCGAAGCAGGGCACCGACGCGGCCGTCGCGATGGCGATGGGCCATGTGATCCTGAAGGAGTTCTACTTCCCCGACACGGGCGAGCGCAGTGCGTACTTCGACGACTACGTGCGCCGCTACACCGACATGCCGATGCTCGTGATGCTCAAACCACACACGCTCCCCAGCGGCGAAGTCATCACCGTGCCCGACCGTTACGTGCGCGCGTCCGACTTCAACGGCAAGCTCGGGCAGGCCAACAACCCGGAGTGGAAGACGGTCGCCTTCGACGAGGTCGGCAAGGTCGTGCTGCCGACGGGCGCGATCGGTTTTCGCTGGGGCCCGGACGGGCGCGCCGACGAAGGCCAGTGGAACCTGCAAGCCAAGGAAGCGCGCCACGGTCACGAGGTCAAGCTGCAGCTCTCGGTGATGGAAGGCGACTACCCGAGCACCGACACGGCCAAGGTCGGCTTTCCGTACTTCGGCGGCGTCGTCAGCGCGAACTTCCCGAACAATGCGCTCGCCGGGAACAACACCGATGTGCTGGTGCGCACCGTGCCCGTTCGCCGCATCTCGCTCGGCAAAGAAGGCGAGAAGCGCGAGACGCTGGTCGCCACCGTGTTCGACCTGCAGGTGGCGAACTACGGCATCGCGCGTGGTCTTCCGGGCGAACTCGCAGCGAAGAACTTCGACGACGACACGCCCTACACGCCGGCCTGGCAGGAGCGCATCACCGGCACGCCGCGCGCGCAGCTCATCACGGTGGCGCACCAATTCGCCGAGAACGCGCACAAGACGCATGGCAAATCGATGGTGATCATCGGCGCGGCGATGAACCACTGGTACCACAGCGACATGAACTACCGCGGCGTCATCAACATGCTGATGATGTGCGGATGCATCGGCCAATCCGGCGGCGGCTGGGCGCACTACGTCGGCCAGGAGAAACTGCGCCCGCAAACCGGCTGGACGCCGCTCGCCTTCGCGCTCGACTGGGTGCGCCCGCCGCGCCAGATGAACAGCACCAGCTTCTTCTACGCCCACACCGACCAGTGGCGCTACGAGAAGCTCGGCATGGAAGAAGTGCTCTCGCCGCTGGCCGACAAAGCGCTCTACGCCGGCAGCATGATCGACTACAACGTGCGCGCCGAGCGCATGGGCTGGCTGCCTTCGGCGCCACAACTGCAGACCAACCCGATGCAGGTGGTGCGCGACGCCGCGGCCGTCGGCATGGAGGCCAAAGACTACGCGGTCAAGGCGCTGCAAGACGGCTCGCTGAAGCTCAGCTGCACCGACCCCGACCACCCCGACAACTGGCCGCGCAACATGTTCGTGTGGCGCTCGAACATCCTCGGTTCGAGCGGCAAAGGCCACGAGTATTTTCTGAAGCACCTCTTGGGCACGAGCAACGGCGTGCAAGGCAAGGATCTGGGTGCCGAAGAAGCAAAACCGACCGAAGTCGTCTGGCACGACAAGGCACCCGAGGGCAAGCTCGACCTGCTCGTCACGCTCGACTTCCGCATGAGCACGACCTGCCTTTACAGCGACATCGTGCTGCCGACCGCCACCTGGTACGAGAAGAACGACCTCAACACCAGCGACATGCACCCGTTCATTCACCCACTGTCGACCGCGGTCTATCCGGCGTGGCAGAGCCGCAGCGACTGGGACATCTACAAGGGCTTCGCCAAGGCGTTCAGCGAGGTCTGTGTCGGCCACCTGGGTGTGGAGCGCGAGCTGGTGCTGACACCGTTGATGCACGACAGCCCGTCCGAACTGGCGCAGCCGTTCGACGTAAAAGACTGGCAGCGTGGCGAGTGCGAGCTGATCCCAGGCAAGACTGCGCCGAACATGCAGGTGGTCGAGCGAGACTACCCGAACGTGTTCAAGCGCTTCACTGCCCTCGGCCCGTTGATGAGCAGGCAAGGCAACGGCGGCAAAGGCATTGCCTGGAACACCCAGACCGAAGTGAAGCAGCTCGGCGAATTGAGCGGCCTCGTCACGGCCGAAGGCGTGACCTGTGGCATGCCGCGGATCGAAACCGACATCGACGCCTGCGAGGTGATCCTGCAACTCGCGCCCGAGACCAACGGCCACGTGGCGGTAAAAGCTTGGCAAGCGCTCGGCAAGCAAACGGGGCTGGACCACACGCACCTCGCGGTTCACCGTGAAGACGAGAAGATCCGCTTTCGCGACATCCAGGCGCAGCCGCGCAAGATCATCAGCTCGCCGACCTGGAGCGGCATCGAGAGCGAGACGGTCTCGTACAACGCCGGCTACACCAACGTGCACGAGATGATCCCGTGGCGCACGCTGACCGGCCGTCAGCAGTTCTACCTCGATCACCCGTGGATGATCGCGTTCGGCGAAGGCTTCACCAGCTACCGCCCGCCGGTGGATTTGAAAGCCACCGCCGGCATCCAGGGCATCAAGCCGAACGGCCACGCCGAAATCGCGCTCAACTTCATCACGCCGCACCAGAAGTGGGGCATCCACTCGACCTACACCGACAACCTGTTGATGCTCACGCTGAGCCGCGGCGGCCCGTGCGTGTGGCTGAGCGAGGACGACGCGAAGTCGGTCGGCATCGAAGACAACGACTGGATCGAACTCTTCAACCTGAACGGCGCCATCGCGGCCCGTGCGGTGGTGAGCCAGCGCGTCAAACCGGGCATGGTGATGATGTACCACGCGCAGGAAAAGATCATCAACACA
>JANLUW010000069.1:0-3264 GCA_031363645.1 Rhizobacter sp.
GCTTGGTCATGCTCCATTCCCAATTCAGCGTGGAAGCCTTCATGGTAGCCAACGCCCGGTCCTTGGTGCCGAGTGAACGCTTGATGGTGCGCCCTGCGATGGTCAGGCGGAAGTGAAAGGTGCCGTGGCGGTCGCGGTGCAGGTGCGGGACGGCCCGGGCGTGGGAAGATGCTCTCGGCATGGCGATCTTGGACCACTTCTTGGACCACCTCGCCGAGCATAGAAAAAGCCCGCAGAGCTAGCGCTGCTGCGGGCTTGATGGCTGTCTGGTGGCGCTTCAGGGATTCGAACCCCGGACCTGCGGATTATGATTCCGTCGCTCTAACCGACTGAGCTAAAGCGCCTTAGCCCAAAATTATAGCGTCGCTTCGGCGCCTCCCGGCGCACGCGCCTTGGCTCGCCGCAGTCACGCCAATCACCGGCTTCAACGCCCTTTCGCAGAATGTTCAGTTTCTTCAAGAAAAAAACGACGCCTGCCGAGCCCGAGCAACCTGTGCCCGCCGAGCCAGCCGAGCCAGCCGAGCCCGCCGCGCTCGTCGCGGCAGTTCAACCAGCCGCGTCCGAAACGCCGGCACCGAACTCGGCCGAGGGCGAGAAGCGCAGCTGGCTGGATCGGCTGCGCGGCGTGCCCGCCGAGCCTCTTCGGCAGGGCGCGCAGCCGCTGTCGTCACGCGAGACCGAGGTCGATGTTCCGCCCGTGGTTGAGCCCGCGCCGATCGTTTTGCCTGTCGAGGCAACATCCGCATCCGCTCCCGACGCCGAACGCCGCAGCTGGATCGAAAAGCTGCGCGGCGGCTTGCGCAAGACGGGCTCGAGCATCGCCGAGGTGTTCACCGGCACGCAAATCGACGACGCGCTTTATGAAGAACTCGAATCGGCGCTGCTGATGGCCGACGCTGGTGTGAAGGCGACCGAATACCTGCTCGCCGACTTGAAGTGGCGCGTTGCCGAGGAGCGCGCGAAGACACCGCAGGCCGTGAAGGCGTTGCTCGCGAACGCGATCGCCGACCTGCTCAAACCGCTGGAGCGCGGGCTCGAGGTGGGCAAGCACACGCCGACCGTGATGATGGTCGTCGGCGTCAACGGCGCCGGCAAGACCACCAGCATCGGCAAGCTGACGCGCCACTTGGCCGAGTCGAACCAGAAGGTGCTGCTCGCAGCTGCCGACACTTTTCGCGCCGCGGCGCGCGAACAACTCGCGGTTTGGGCCGGGCGCAACCGGGTCGAGATCGTCGGGCAGGACGGCGGCGACCCGGCTGCGGTGACGTTCGATGCGGTCGTCGCCGGCAAGGCGCGCGGCTGCGACGTGGTGATCGCCGACACGGCAGGCCGGCTCATCACGCAGGTTCACCTGATGGACGAGCTGAAGAAGATCCGCCGCGTGATCGGAAAGGCGCAGGCGGGTGCGCCGCACGAGGTGCTGTTGGTCGTCGACGGCAACACCGGCCAGAACGCGTTGACCCAGGTGCAAGCCTTCGACGCCGCGCTGACGCTGACAGGCCTGGTCATCACCAAGCTCGACGGCACCGCCAAGGGCGGTGTGCTCGCAGCGATCGCGCTGTGGGCGCGCGAGCGTTCGCAAGCGGGTGGCGCGCCGCCACTGCCCGTCTACTTCATCGGCGTCGGCGAGAAGCTCGAAGACCTGCAGACCTTCGATGCGCGCGAATTCGCGCAGGCGCTGCTGAGCTGATTGCTCAGCGCTTGCTGAGTGGCACCACGTCGGAGTCGAGGTCGTCGAACCAGGTCGAGGGCGGCGGCTCGAGCAGCTCGATCATCTCGTCTTGCGTCGAGTCGCGACCGGTGTCTTCGAAAGGGCTGCGCCGCGGGTGAACTGCCGACAGCGTGACCGCCGCGGCTGCTGCGGCCGTGACCGCTGCCAGGGCGGCATCGCCCTTGGCCGGCGTCGGTTCCGCCGCCGGTACGAGGCGCGACAGCAGCACTTCGCGTGCGGCATCGATCGAAGGAAGTGCGTTTTCACGCCAGACGTGCAACGGCAACTGCGCCGCCTTCAGCGTGCGCGTGATGCGCGTCAGCCGCTTGCGTGCGCGCTCGCCGAGTTGCGGCGGCTGCAGTTCGACGACAGCGATCACCTGCGCGGCCATGTCGCAGATCACGAAGTCGACGCACTGGTAGCCCACCCGGCGCAGCCAGTCGGCATACGAGTTGCGCTTGGGCACGCTGATGAAGCGTGAAAGCGGCACTTGTGCCAGCACCATGTACTCGGGCAGTGCGCGCATCAACGTGCCGAAGGCGATGCGCTCCTGGGTGCTGAGCACGCGGGTGGCTTGAGGCGGCCAGCCGATGATGGTGTCGAGGCGGTCGGCGGGGTTTTCGGCCTTGCGACCGGGCGTGCTGCCGCCGTCGCGTTGCCGCAGCCATGCCCATGCGAGCAGCAGCACGACCACGAGCCCGACCAGTGCGATCTGCAATGTTGACATTCGTCGTTCCCGAGTTCAGACCCTTGCCACCTAACGCATGCCGCCGGGGCCGCCCATGCCCTTCATGCCACCCATGCGCTTCATCATCTTCATCATGCCGCCGCCCTTCATCTTCTTCATCATGTCGCGCATCTGCTCGAACTGGTTGATGAGGCGGTTCACCTCCTGCACCTGCACGCCGGCGCCGGCCGCGATGCGGCGCTTGCGCGTGGCCTTGAGCAGGTCGGGCTTGCGACGCTCCTGCGGCGTCATCGAACAGATGATGCCCTCCATGCGGCGCATGTCGCGCTCCGCGCGGTCCATGTCGGCGGCGCCCGGCGTCTTGCCGCCCATCATCTGGCTCGGCAGCTTGTCCATCAAGCCGCCGAGGCCGCCCATTTTCTTCATCTGCGAAAGCTGCGAGGCAAAATCGTTGAGGTCGAAGCTGTCGCCTGATTTGACCTTGTCGACGAGCTTCTGCGCCGCCGCCATGTCGACGCCTTTTTGCACCTCTTCGACCAGGCCGACGATGTCGCCCATGCCGAGCACGCGGCCGGCGTGGCGTTGGGCGTCAAAGACTTCCAAGCCGTCGATCTTCTCGCTGACGCCGGCAAACTTGATCGGCGCGCCGGTGATCTGGCGCACGGACAGCGCCGCGCCACCGCGCGAGTCGCCGTCCATCTTGGTCAGCACGATGCCTGTCAGCGGCAGTGCTTCCTTGAAGGCCTTGGCGGTGTTGATCGCGTCCTGGCCCTGCATCGCGTCGACGACGAACAGCGTTTCGACCGGGTTCAGCGCGGCGTGCAGTTCCTTGATCTCGGCCATCAAAGCTTCGTCGATCGCGAGC
>JANLUW010000037.1:0-5304 GCA_031363645.1 Rhizobacter sp.
CGGCGGTCTCCGTTCGAGGGCGGCCCGGGCCGCGGTTGATCTCCGGTGGAGTTCCGCTTTGCCGAACGGCGCGGTTGCGCCGATGTTCCGGCAGCCGGTTCGCATGCTCACGCAGGCGGTACGAGTTGCCCTCGATCGGGATCACCACCGCGTGGTGCAGCAGCCGATCCAGCAGCGCGGTGGCGACCACCGAGTCGCCGAAGATCTCGGCCCACTCGCCGAAGCCGCGGTTGCTCGTCATGATCATCGCGCAGCGCTCGTAGCAGGCGTTGACGAGTTGGAAGAACAGATTGCCCCCACCCGAGCCCACCGGCAGGTAACCGATCTCGTCGACGATCAAGACGCTGTGACGGGCCAGGTAGCGCACCCGCTCGGTGAGCCGCCCCTCGCGCTCGGCGCGCCGCATCGAGTCCACCATCTCCGCCAGCGTGGCCATGTAGACGCTCTTGCCGGCGCGCACCGCCTCCACGCCGAGGGCGATCGCCAGATGGCTTTTGCCCGTGCCCGGCGGCCCGAGCAGATGGACGCACTGATGCCGCGCCACGAACTCGAGTTCGGCCAGCGCCAGCACCCGGTTGCGGTCCAGGCTCGGTTGGAAGCTGAAGTCATAGCCCGACAGCGTCTTGACGGTGGGCAGCCGTGCCGTCTGCAGCGCCATCTTGATGCGTCGGCTCTCGCGCGTCGTGTACTCCTCGCCGAGCAGCGACTCGATCGCCTCCAGCGCACTGACCTCGCCCTGCTCGATGCGCGAGAGCAGCATCTGCAGTGCCTCCAGCGCCCGCGGCATCTTCAGGCCGACCAGATGCCGGCGGATGCGGTCGGTGGTGTCGCCGCTCATCGCGCTGCTCCCGGGGCGGCACGCGACGCGGCGCCGAGCCGCTCGGCCACCGCGGCATAGACCTCCAGCGCCCGGCGTGCGACGCTATGCCCGGGAGGCTGCACCACCTGGAGCGGCTGCGCCTCGGAAGCCGTCGCAGCTCGGCGCGCCTGACGATGCCCCGGCAGCAGCGAGCGCTGGCGCCGCCCGTGCAGCAGCGCATGCACTGCCACCAGCCGATGGCCGTCGTGGATGCGCACGCAGTCGGCGGTCGTCTCAATCCATCACCTGGCGCGCCGTGTACTCTCGATCGGCTACGAGGGCTCGCCGATCAACATCAACGCGACCTCGCATGTCGATGGGCTGGTCAAGCACGCTGCCGACATGGCGGATGCGCCTGCGGCCACCGGACTTCGCGAAGTGCGCGAGGCCTGGGCCGATCGCATGCCGAGCGAATCGGAAGCAATGTTCGCGGAGTTGCTGGTGATGCCGCAGAGCGAGGCCCTGTCGCTGCTCGCGGTGTGCGTGGCGTCCACCACGACGGCGATTTGCTCCCGAGAGACGGAGACGCCTGCAGCCATGCTGGCGCAGGCGGTCGGGCTGGACATGCACACGTGGTGGAGGCCTACGGCGGTGGGCTACTTCGAGCATGTCTCGAAGGCGAAGGCGCTGGAGGCTGTGACGGTCGTTGCACCCGATCAGGTGGCGCGCTTGTCGAAGCTCAAGAAGGGCGATCTGGCGAGTGAAGCCGAAAGGCTGGTCGCCGGAAGCGGTTGGTTGCCCGCGATGCTGTGTGCGGTCGAACGCGATGCCGAACCAGCGTCCGACCCGGCAGCTGCTGGCGCATCGGGTGACGCACCTGTCGGTGAGCGCGAAGATGATGATGTGACGGCGTAAGGAGCCGGCCCCGGCGCGTGCGCCGGGGCCATTGATGTTGCCCGTTGCCGACGCGTGCGCCTGGACGGGCCGGCGAGCCGGCGAGTTCCGAAGGCGGCCCTTCCCGCGGTCGGGGTTCGCGCGCTGCTTTCCTTCGCGCTGTGCGCGAACGAGCGCGCTGACGAACTGACCGTCTTGCGGACACTTAGCTGCGCTGCGTGTGCGCGGCGCCGGCCAGATCGTCACCCCGACCACTCGCCACGCCCGAAGCCGGGCCGCCAACAGCCAACAAGCCGGCAGTGGCAAGCGCTTGGCGCTCGCCATGGCGCCCTTCGGATAGCCGTCGGGTGTCTTGCATTATTCTTTGGCGATGCTGCGCCAGTTCACCACGTCGTTGACCTTCGAAACCCGCGGACGAGGGCTGTTCGAGATCACGAAGCCGGTGGTGGACTGGGTCGATGCGGCGGGGTTGGACACGGGATTGTTGACGCTGTTCGTTCGCCACACGTCGGCCAGCCTGCTGATCCAGGAGAACGCCGACCCGGACGTGCGAGGCGACCTCGATCGCTTCTTCGCGCGGCTGGTGCCGGATGGCGATCCGTTGTTCCGGCATCGCGACGAAGGTGCCGACGACATGCCGGCGCATGTGCGTGCGGCGCTGACTGCGGTGCAGTTGTCGGTTTCGCTGTCCGATGGCCGCCTGGCGCTTGGGACGTGGCAGAGCATCTACCTGTGGGAACACCGCACGCGGCCGCATCGGCGCGAGCTCGCGCTGCATCTGTTGGGGGAGTGAGGCGATGGCGGCTGTGTCGATGTCACGTGGGAAGCTTGTCGGTCTGGTCATCGTTTTCCTATGGTTCTTCGTCGGGGGCATCGCCCACTTCGTGGCGACCGAGACCGAGATGAAGATCGTGCCGCCGTACATTCCGTGGCCGCGCGCCGCGGTGTTGATCAGCGGCGTGTTCGAGTTGCTCGGGGCAGTGGGACTGTTGTGGCGGCCGACGCGGCGCGCGGCGGGCATCGGGCTGTTCCTGCTGACGCTTGCCGTCACGCCGTGCCACGTCTACATGCTGCAAAGGCCGAACCTGTTCGCGTTCATTCCCGTGTGGACGCTCTGGCTGAGACTGCCGATTCAGGTTGTACTGCTGGCGCTCATCGCGTGGTGCACCCGGCGCGAGCGTCATGAAGGGGCGGCCTCAAATCTGAAGTGCAACACCACAGCCTGTAAGGTGGTGGCATGAAGGAACGAATGACGTACACGCAGTTGCGGCCTGAAGAGCGTGTGGTGATCTCCAGCTTGAAGCTGCTGGGTGAGAGCACGCGGGCCATGGCCCGCGTGCTCTCGCGGCCGGCCTCGACCATCAGCCGCGAGCTGCGGCGCAACAGCTGTGCGGCCTTGGGCTACACGAGCGACTCGGCGCGGGCCCTGCACGCGCGCCGCCGCCGTGCCGCCAAGCCCGCGGCCAAGCTCGACGTGAGCAGCGTCGCCTGGAGCGTGGTGCTGACGCTACTGGACTGGAAGTGGTCGCACCAGCAGATTGCCGCCACACTCAAGCGCGTGTTCCCCAACGAGCCCGAGCGCCACGTGTCCCACGAGACCATCTACACGGCCATCTACGCCCAGCCACGAGGGGAGCTGCGCCGCCAGCTCGTGGCTTGCCTGCGTCAGGGCCGCAGCACGCGGCTGCCGCGCACGCGAGGCACCGACCGGCGCGGGCAGATCCCCGACATGGTCAGCATCCACGTGCGCCCGCCCGAGGTGGAAGACCGCGTGATGCCCGGCCACTGGGAGGGCGACTTCATCAAGGGTACGGGCAACCAGTCCTCGGTGGGGGTGCTGGTGGAGCGCACCAGCCGCCTGGTGCTGCTGGCGAAGATGGTTGATGCAACCGCCGCCTCGGCGCTGGCCGGCTTTTCTGCCAAGCTGAATTCGATTGCCGAGCCGATGCGCCACACCCTGACCTACGACCAGGGCAAGGAGTTGTCGCGACACAAGGAGCTGACAGCGCGCACCGGCGTGGCGGTGTACTTCTGCGACCCACACAGCCCCTGGCAGCGCGGCACGTGCGAGAACACCAACGGGCTGCTGCGACAGTACCTGCCCAAGGGCACGGACCTGTCGGTCTACACCCAGGACGAACTCGACGCTATCGCCGACAGCATGAACAGCCGACCTCGCGCTACACACAACTGGCTCACGCCGTTGCAGGTCTTCGCTCAAACCCTGGCTGGCTCTCATCAAGCTGCGCCCTTAGTCCAATAACCCGGGTGTTGCACTTCGGTCTTGAAACCGCCTTGCGAAAAGCGCACCGAGCGACATTGACTTCGCTCGAGTGTTAGTGGCCGATATGGAAACATTTGTGCGCTACGCCAACCTTGAACCTCTGCGACCGATCCAGTATTTGGAGAACATGCGCCGGATGCCAATCGCTCGTTGAGCTGTTCTCACCGGACAAGCGCGAGCGTGTTGTCGGTGTTCCAAATTCTTCGGTTTCTCGTTAGTTCAAAAGGTGGGCGCCTGCTGATCGAGTCCTATGCGGCCTTTTCCAGCACGAGACTTGAATTTTTCAAACACCGGTGCGGCCTATGTTCGTAGGCGGCTTTATCGAAGCAGAGCGCGCACTGGTCCACTGAATCATTGAGTCCCGATGCATTGCTCCCAGATATCGAGGCATGCAAAGAACCATGTTGACGATCGAGCAGCGCGCTGAATTGGATGCCGTGATGCGCAGGCGTCACGGCAATGCCGCCCTGGCGCGCCGTGCGCGCTGCGTTGTGCTTTGGAGCGACGGACAACGCCGGGTCGAGATTCGCAGCAAGCTCGCCTGCAACGACGAGTTCGTCTCGAAGTGGACGCGGGCGTTCGAGGCGCAGGGGCTGGCCGGGTTGGTGTCTTTGCATCCGGGTCGCGCGCCCAGGACGCCTGTGGCCAAGCTCGATGCTCGGGTTCTGAACCGAACGCTCAAGCACACCCCCCGCGACGGCTCGACGCACTGGAGCAGCCGCAAGCTGGCAGCCGAACTCGGCGACGTGTCGTTCTCGGCCGTGCAGCGCATCTGGCGCAAGCACGGCGTGCGGCCGCACCGGCTGGACACCCACAGGGTCTCCAACGACCCGGACTTCGAGACCAAGGCGGCCGACGTGATCGGCCTGTACCTGGACCCGCCAGCGCACGCTGCCGTGTTCTGCGTGGACGAGAAGACGGCGATCCAGGCACTCGACCGCAAGGACCGGATGCTGCCGCTGTCGCCGGGACGAGCCGAGAGCCACGGTTTCGAATAGAAGCGCAACGGCACGCTCAGCCTGTTCGCTGCGCTCAACACCAGCACCGGCGAAGTGCTGGGCAAGACCGCCGCCCGCCACACCGGCGAGCAGTTCGTGACCTTCCTCGAAGACATCGTCGCCAGCCAGTCCCCTCGCCGCGAGATTCACGTCATCTGCGACAACGTCAGCAGTCACAAAACGCCGCCCGTGCAGGCGTTCTTGGCCAAGCATCGTCGGGTTCACATGCACTACACCCCGACGTACTCGTCGTGGTTGAACCAGGTCGAAAACTGGTTCGCCCGCATCCAGCGCGACGTCATCACGCGCGGTGTCTTCACGTCAATCAA
>JANLUW010000081.1:0-7706 GCA_031363645.1 Rhizobacter sp.
CCTGGTCGAGGCCGAGCGCCGGGTCGAGCAACCCGGCCTGGAGCTGGATGAAGCCGGGCATTCCGGCCATCATCTTGCGCGCGCGGCCGTTGTGGAACAGCGAGCCGAACGCGACCAGCGCGTTGCCGAAGGTGTCGTCGCCCGACAGCGTTTGCATCGGCGCCCACGAGCCGCCGTTGGGCGTGCCGAGCATCAGCAGGCGGGCACCGTCGCGCGCCATCATGCGGCGCCAGGTGTCGGGTTTTTCCAGCCGCATGGTGCGCGCGACGAGCCCACCCATCGAGTGCGCGAGGAAGCGCACCGGCTGCTGACTGGCGGTACGCGCGGCGAGCCGGGCGTCGACCTCGATGGCCAGGCGCCGCGCTTCGTCTTCGATCGGGCGGCGCCAGTCGTACGCGAACGGGATCACCTCGTGGGTGTCGGCCAAGCGCTCGATCAGGTCGTCGTAGCTGCTGCCGATCGGGCCGTCGGGCTCGACGCGCGAGGCGGTGGCGGGGTCCCACGCGAGCTTCTTCAGGCCGTTGACGAACCGAAAGCCGAGCCAGATGCGCTTGCCGTCGAGCTTGAGGTTCGAGCCCAGAATGCCGGGCAGCACGATCACTGCTGGGCGCTCGGCAGGGCTGGTGCCGGGCGCGCCGCGCGAGCGCGCCACCGCCTTGGCGGCACGCGAGCCGCTCGCCTCCTGGCCGGCCCACGAGAGCGGGCCGATGGCCTTGAAGTCGGCGGGTGCGGCGTCGAGCAGCGCCGCGGCCATCGCGCTGACGGTGCGGTCGTTCGCGAAGTAGTTGAAGTGCGAGACCTTGGCACCGCGGTCGAGCAGGAAGCTCGCGGCCGGCGGCGCGCCGGGCGCGGCCAGACGGGGCGCGCCACCGTACATCGAGCGCGTCTGCACGACGAGGTCGTTGTCGGTCCAGTAGAAGGCGTCGGACAGCAGCGTCTTGACCCACGAGCCGATCGAGTCGCCCTGCATGTCGCCGGCGATCACGCGCAGCTCGCCGGGGATCGTCTCGCTCGCCATGTTGAGCCAGTCGACCACCTTGCTGCCGGGCATCATCGCCTCCAGGCCGGGCAGCAGAGTCGGGTCGGCGCGGCGCAGCGCGACCTCGTGCAAGAAGTCGACCAGCTCCGACGTGACCGTGAGCCCGGCGAGTTGCAAGCCCCATTGCAAAACCGACAGGTAGGCATCGAGCCGCTTCGAGGCCAGCAGCGTGCCGCGCGCCGGGCAGGCCACGCGCACGACGCGCTCGACCTTGATGCCCTTCTTCTGCGCCATCGCGACGAGTGCTTGCAGGTCGGCGCGATGAGTCGCGTATTGCTCCGCGCCAAACAGTGCGAGCTCGTCGGCCGCGAGCGTGCCGCCGCCGCAGGCGCGCGCCAGCACTTCGGCGACCAACCCGCCGCGCGAGTGCGTGACGAGGTGCAGCCGCGCGCCCGCCGGCAGCGCTTTGGCGAGCGCGAGCGCGTTGGCGATCGGGCTCTCGCCCATGGTCGGGTGATCGAGCGCGTAGACACGGTTCTTGTAGCGCGTGCACAGGTCGCGCACGGTCTGCGGGTGCATGGTCCAGAGCTTGCCGAAGGTGCTGATGGTGTCAACGAAGGTGCCGTGCACCAGCACCAGCAGCGGGCCGCCATCGTCGGCCGCCGGCACGGCGGTGAGCTTGCGGCCGCTGCCCTTCAACGACTTCGGCAACGGCTCGGCCCCTAGCTGGTAGACGCCCTCGTCGACCGCGCCGTCGAGCTTGCGCGTGGCGAGCGCGGTAACGATGCTGACGGCCGGGTCTTTGAACAGGCCCGTGACAACTTCAAATGCGCTGAGTGCCGCCTGGCCCAACCAACCGCGCGTGGCGCCGCGGGTCGCGCCGGCTTCGATGCCCGGCCAGCCGAGCTGCGGCGAGACCACCACATCGCCGGCGTCACCCTGCGCCGCGCTGCGCGTCGCGCCCGCGGCCTGCGCGCGCAGCAGGTCGCGCGCGTCTTCGGGGTGCAGTATCAGTGTCGGGCCGTTGGCGATCGTCAGCACGACCACGTCTTCGCCCGGCCGCGCGGTAACGCGCACCGCGCCGCCGCTGCCGCGCTGCGCCCCCACGCGCACCGACGCCTTCACCGTGCCCGTGCCCGCGCCGCGCCCGCGCGAGACCGCGGCACCGGCTGGCTGCGCCTCGCCGGGGATGACGAAAGTGATCTCGCGTGCGACGCTGGCCATGGGGTTGCTCCGGTGATGTGTGAACCGTGGTCAGACCGTGAACGGCGTCTGTGCCAGGAAGTTGGCGGCCTTGCCGAGCACGAACAAATTCGGCGACTGGCTCACCGGCAGCGCCGCGCGAATGTGCGCGTGAAAGCTGCCGTGGTTGCCCGTGAACGCGCCGTGGTTCCACACCTTCAGCAGTTGCTCGGTGAAGGCGCCGTTGTGGTCACCGTCCATCGAGGTCTGGTTGTCCTGGCAGCCCGAGATCAGCACGACCGCGGGGTTGAACCGGCCAACCAGCGCGGCCGCCTGCGCAGCGGCGCCCACTTGCGCCAGCGCGACGTCGGGGTCGACGACCGCGGCCTTGCGCGCCGCGGCGGCGACCTCGGCTTGCAGCTTGTCGTAGAAGGCCTTGTGCTCGGCGTAGACGCGCATCGCGACCGCCGCCGGCATCAGCTTGACGCGCTGGCCGGGCGGCGGTGGCGGCGGCGCGATCTCACGCGTGACGCTGCCGCTGTGGCAACTGTCGGAGAGCACGAGGATGCGCACGCCAGCCGCGAATTTGCTGAGCTCGAAGTAGAGCTCGTCGTCGAGCAACTGGCCGTCGTAGAGGCACCAGGTTTCGTCCTTGCCGTCGGGCTCGTCGCCGTTGGTGTCGGGCATCTGGCCACCATGGCCGGAGTAGGTCAGCAAGAAGAAATCGCCTGACTTGAGCGCCTTCGCGGCGCTGTGCATGCCGGCGAGCAGGTTGGCGCGCGTGGCCTTTTTTGTCAGCAAGACAGTGGCCTTCATGCCTTTGGATTTGGCGATGGCTGCCATGTCGTTCGCATCGAACTCACAGGCTGCAAGCGGGCCGTCCCAGCCGCTGTACGCGGCGGCGCTGACGCCGTTGAGGCCGATGTTGAGCGCGAGACTTTTGGGTTTGGCGGGGATGGAGAGTTTGCTTGCCATGGTGCGTGTCCTCGTTCGAGCCGCGTGCACCGCGGCGGTGTGGAATGCGCCGCCAGCGGGCGGTTGCGCGGCATGATGGTCGCGACCCGAGGAGCTCGCCAGCCCTAGATCATGGGCGCTGCGGCGGGGCGAACTCGCCGTGCGAGGACCGTCAGCGCCGCTCGACGATCACCGGCACCAGCTTGAGCCCATCGCGCACGCGCTCGGCGACCCCGCGGGCCTCGTCGCGGCTCGGGTACGGGCCGGCTTGCAGGCGGAAGATCGCGGCGTCGGCGAAGACCGCGAGCAGCGGCGAGAGCCAGTCCATCTCGGCCGCGACGCGCTGTTGAAAACCCTCGGCACCGTCGCGCGCACGAAACGCGCCGAGCTGCACCCAGAAGCCGCGCGCGGGCGTCGTGAACGCGCGCGCCGCGGGAGCGTCGGCGACGGGTGCGGATGCGGATGCGGGTGCAATCGATGCGACGACTGCGCTCTGCGGTGGCGGCTCGCTTGCCGGCATCGGCAGCGGCACTGGCATGGGCGCGAGCACCGGCACCGGCACAGCTGCCACCGGCTCGACCACGCTGCGCGCCACCACTTGCACCACCGCGTCGCCGTCACGCCGCCATGCCCCGGTGCGGATGTCGTCGAAGGTGATGCGCTGCAGCTCGACCGGCGCCACGCCACGCAGCACATCGAGCTTCAACGCGGCGGTGTAGCTGAGGTCGACGATGCGGTCGGGGTGGAACGGCCCGCGGTCGTTGATGCGCACCAGCACCTCGCGGCCGTTGGCCGGGTTGCGAATTCGCGCGTAGCTCGGGAACGGCAGGGTCGGGTGCGCCGCCGTCATCGCATACATGTTGTAGACCTCACCACTGGCGGTGCGCTTGCCGTGAAACTTGCGGCCGTACCAAGAGGCCAGGCCGCGCTCGGTGAAGGGCGCGTCTTGCGTGATCGGCACATAGGTTTTGCCGAGCACGCCGTACGGCTTGTTCGGGCCGCCGTTGCGGATCGACTCCAGCCGGGGTTCGGCATCGGGCACGCGGGCCAGATCGGCGGGCGGGCTGGCCTCTGGGCCGTCGCGGTCGGGCGACTGGCCTGCGCGTTGCGGCGCCGAGGCGCAACCCGTCAGCACGACCGACACGTTGATCACCGTCAGCACCATCACGATGAGCAGCGCGAGCGAACGCCGCGCATGCGCCGTTCCATTGCCGACTCGACCGTGTGTGGTTCGCATGGGGCGAGACCTTACACGAGCGCGATTGCGCGAAATCGGCCGCACAACGCCATGGCACACTGCCGCCCGCCGAAGTGCGCACAAAGGCGCGCGAACCCCAACACGAGAGAAAGCCGACGCATGCAGTCCATGAGCACCACCGAGGTTTTTCTCGTCGCGATGCTGATCATCTTTACTGTGCCCTACCTCGTGTGGCGGTTCGGGCGCACCGAGTACTTCGCGCCGCTGGTGGTGGTGCAGATCATCACCGGCATCGTGCTCGGGCCGGGCGTGCTCGGCGCGGCGTTTCCGGAGTACTACCGGTTCGTGTTCAGCGTGCCGGTGGTTCAGTCGCTCAACGGCATCGCGTGGTGGGCGGTGATGGTGTTCGTGTGGATCGCCGGCATCGAGCTCGACCTGAAGCAAGCCTGGCAACACCGCAAGGAAAGCGGCATCACCGCCGGCCTCGCGCTCGGCGTGCCGCTCGCGTTCGGCAGCGCGGCGGCGGTCGGCATGCTGATGTTCCCGGGCTGGATCGGCCCGAAGGCGCTCACCTGGCAGTTCGTGCTCGGCATCGGCATGGCGTGCGCGGTGACGGCGCTGCCGATTCTGATTTTGCTGATGGAAAAGCTGCAGGTGCTGCGCCAGCCCGTGGGCCAACGCATCCTGCGTTACGCGAGCATCGACGACATCATGATCTGGGGCGTGCTCGCACTCATCTTGATGGACTGGAACCGCGTCGGCAAGCAGCTGGGTTTCTTGATCGCGTTTCTCGTCGTCGGCTGTGCATTTCGCAAGCTGATGGTGCGCATACCCGAGCGCGACCGCTGGTACTGCGGGCTGATCTGGCTCGCGGTGTGCGGGCTGGGTGCCGACTGGTCGGGCCTGCACTACATGGTCGGCGCGTTTCTCGCAGGCGCCAGCATGGATGCCGACTGGTTCGACCAAAAGCAGATGGACGCGATGCGCGGCCACGTGCTGCTGGTGGTGATGCCGGTGTTTTTCTTGAGCACGGGGCTGCGCACCAACTGGCAGGTAGGGGGCGTGGCGGTGTTCGTTGCGGCGGCGGTGTTGCTGATCGCATCGGTCAGCGGCAAGCTGATCGGCACGCACATCGCCGGTAAGATTTTGAAGTGGCAACCGGGCGAGGCCTCGTTGATCGGCTGGCTGCTGCAAACCAAGGCGCTGATCATGATCATCTTCGCCAACGTGCTGCTCGACAAACAAATCATCACGAGCGAGGCCTTCACCGCACTGCTGCTGATGGCCGTGGCCAGCACGATGCTGACGGTGCCGGTGGTGGCGCCGAAGCTGGCGCGGATGAAGGAGATCGTGTTTCGGTCGCGTTGACTTCAACGTCATGCCGGCCGCGGCGGGCGGCCCGTGAATCAAATCTGATCGAGCGGGCTGCGCACGCCACGGCCGCCGCGGTTCATCACGTGGGTGTAGATCATCGTGGTCGACACGTCGGCATGGCCCAGCAGCTCTTGCACGGTGCGGATGTCGTAGCCGGCCTGCAGCAGGTGGGTGGCGAACGAATGGCGCAGCACGTGCGGCGAGCAGGGTTTGTCGATGCCGGCACGGCGCGCCGCGCCCGCCACCGCGCGCTGCACCGAGGCTTCGTTGAGGTGGTGGCGGCGCACCACGCCGCTGCGCGGATCGGCAGAGCTTCTCACGCTTGGAAACACCCATTGCCAGCACCAGGAACGCCCAACGCCCGGGTACTTGACGGCCAGCGCATGCGGCAGCCAGACCTCGCCGAAGCCCTCGGCCCGGTCGCGGTCATGGCGCGCCTTCGATTGCGCGAGTTGTTGCTGCAACGGCAGCATCAGGTTCTCGGGCAGCACGGTCACGCGGTCCTTCGCGCCTTTGCCATCGCGCACGAGAATCTCGCGGCGCTCGAATTCGATGTCTTTCACACGCAGGCGCAAACCTTCGAGCAGGCGCATGCCGGTGCCGTACAGCAGCGACGCGGCCAGACCGGTCGGCCCCGACAACTCATGCAGCAGCGCACGCACTTCGCTCGGCGTCAGCACGACCGGCAACCGCCGCGACTGCTTGGCCGAGACCACCTCGTCGAGCCAAGGGAGCTGCACGCCCAACACCTCGCGGTACAAAAACAGCAGCGCCGACTTGGCCTGGCTTTGCGTCGAGGGTGCGACGCTGCGCTCGACGGCGAGGTGGGTCAAAAACGCCGCCACCTCCGGCGCGCCGAGCTGCGAAGGGTGGCGCTTGCCGTGGAACAGAATGAAGCGGCGCGCCCAATCGGTGTAGGCCGCCTCGGTGCGAATCGAGTAGTGGCGCACACGGATCGCATTGCGCACTTGGTCGAGCAGGCGCGGCGGTGGAGGTGGTTCGGCGTCGGGCTTCTGCGCATGGAAAGGGGGCGACGGTGAGTGGGGAGGATCGGTGCTTCGCATCCGCAGAAATTTAGATCGCCCATTCCGGCAAGGCGATCGCCCTGCGGTGGGAGTTTCAGGGGCACCCGTTGTGGGGATTCGGAGGATGCGCGATGCGATGCGAGGGATTTAGACTGCGTCGACCGGGTCGAGCAGGTTGGCCCACAAACAAGTTAGGCCACACTTATCACCATGTCAGCATTGCGCTCGCTTAATCTTGTTCTTAGGCCTCTCAAGCTCCGAATCGAAAGGCTGAACCACGTCGGCCTGACCTATCCGAAGTCCAATTGGAAGCTATCGTTGTTTGCCACGAGCCTATGGACGGCGTTCGCGTGGTACCTAGCCTCCTACTTCTCAGTGGACCCTAAGGTAGGGGAGCGAAGTGCGACATGCCTCGTGGAAAAAGCGACCAGCAATTTCAGTGTCGCCATGTTCGTAACATCGCTTGCCGCGGCGCTACTTTACTTTGTGGTGCACCACGGCGGAGGAAGAATAACTGCGCGAAACAAGCTGCGTTGGTACATCGCAAGATTCAGCGTCGCATTTGCTCTGATCTTTTCTAACTTCCTTTCAAAAATCGGCGCCGTCGCGCTCGGAGTTGGCTTGTACGCAGTCACATCCGATCGAAAAAATGGGACGGTTTTGATAGTTACCGGCCTATCGTTTCTTTTCGTGGGCCTTGTTTTCACAAATTACACTCTGCCGCTCTTATTCAGCGTCGGTCCGATACTGCAAAAAGCGCCATTCGTTCGCTCATTACTGACCGTCGCGGCCACTATTAGCATCGCGCTTTTATCAATCGGATTGGTGTCCGGACAATTTATGTCGTCAGATCACACAGGGAGCGGATGTCACCTTGTAATCCGATACGAATGAAACCGGTACCAGACGTGCGGCCTAACCCTTCCTTCAAGCGGCCTGGCCTGCGGCTAGCCGCTTAAGTCAAACGTTAGGTTGTTGTTCTTGGCTCCGTCAA
>JANLUW010000086.1:0-5219 GCA_031363645.1 Rhizobacter sp.
CGCGCGCTTCGACATCCGCCAGTTCCACAGCGTGGTGCTCGACCAGGGCGCCGTGCCGCTGCCGGTGCTCGAGCGCGCGGTCGATTCGTGGGTGGCGTCGGTGGTCGCGGCGCCGCGCTGACAAGGCCCGGCGCCGCGGCATGTCTATTGGCGTCCTACTTCAACTGCCGACCACCGCGAGCGTTTCGAGTCAGTCGGCACCTGCGGCGTCGAACTTACAGCCGGGCGACAATGCCCGCTTCAGTTGAAGCCAGGAGATCCTCATGGAACTGACCGCTGTTCTTACGCACGCCGAAGAAGGTGGGTTCGTCGCCCTGAACCCGGAAACCGGAACCACCACGCAGGGTGAAACCGTCGAGGAAGCGGTGGCAAATCTGAAGGAGGCAACGGCCCTGTACCTCTCCGAGTTTCCGCTTCCGTCGCTCGGCCATCCCTTCGTCACGATGTTCACGGTGCCAGAGTCGCTGCATGCCTAAGTTGCCGCTCGTATCGGGCGCCGAGATTCAGCGCGCCCTTGAAAAGCTGGGCTTCGTGAAGGTTCGTCAAAGTGGGAGCCACGTGGTCGTGAAGCGTGAAGGCAAAGGCTGTGTTGTACCGATCTACGAGGCCGCTTCGATCAGCGACCTGACCGCTGCGATGGGCATCACGCCGCCGAGCCTTTACACCGCGTTCGGCGACAAGGCCAGGCTTTTTCTCGAAGCGATCGAGTGCTACGGCAAGGGGCCGGGCAGCTTCGCGCAACGCGCTCTCAACGAAGAATCCACGGCCCGCGGGGCGATCCGGCGCCTCCTCGGCGAAGCCGCCGACGAGCTCACCGAGCCCTGCCATCCGCTCGGCTGCATGATGGTGATGGCGACTACGAACTGCTCGGTCGCTGCCGAGCACATTCAGCTCGCGCTCGTGAAACGTCGCGCGCTCGGCGTGGCGTTGATGCAGGCGCGCATCCAGCGCGGCATCGAAGACGGCGAGTTGCCAGCGGGCACCGATGCCGGCGCCCTCGCGAACTTCTACGCCACCGTCTATCAAGGCATGTCGATGCAGGCCAAAGACGGCGCCGCGCGCGCGAGCCTGCTGGCGAGCGTCGAGATGGCAATGCGCTCGTGGCCGGTGGCCGCCGATGCGCCGGCGCCGGCGCCGGCGCGGCGCTCTGCGAAGAAACACGCCGCCGCCTGAGCGCGATGGCTGCGCCCGAGCCTTCGGTCGAAACGTTGTTGGACTTGGCGGTGCGCCATGTCAACGCCGGCCAGCCCGAGCGTGCACGCATCCTCTGCGAGCACGCCGCGCGCATCCACCCGCCGCACCCGGCGGTGCTGCAACTGCTCGCGACGCTCGACTTGCAGCAGGGCGAGCCCGAGCGCGCGCGTGCGCTGGCCGAGGCCAGCCTCGCGTTGCGGCCCGATCACCCGCCGACCGTGCACTTGCTCGCAGACGCTTGGTTTCTATTGGCGCTGAAGCACCACGACCTGCATCAGCTCGACGCGGCGGCCAACGCGTTGCGCGTCGTGCTGCGGCTGGCGCCCGAGCGGGTCGAGGCCGAAGTGAACCTCGGCATCGTGCTGCAGCAGAGCGGTCGCATCGACGAGGCGATGCTCGCCTACGGCCGCGCCTATCGCCTGCGCGAAGACACGTTCGGCCGCATCGCGCATGCGCTGTCAAACGCGAACGTCGGCCGGCTGTGGCTGCGGCTCGACGACCTGCGCGCAGCGCTGCGTGCAGCCGCCTGATCAGGCCGCCCGATTCAGCCGGTGCCGCGCTTGCTTCGGTAGCCTTTGCGGTACACGCCGGGGCCGGCCATGATCTTCTCCGCCAACGCGTCGTAGCCCGCCACGTGCGCGGCCGACATCGGCTCGCACACCAGTACCGGCGCCTCGCGCGGTACCGCACAGCACTGCGCGATCGGCGTGCCACGCAACAGCACGCCGTCGAAATCGGGGTCGGTCCAGACCGCGGGAAAGTTGATGCCGACATCATTGAATCGGTCGGCGTCGACGAGGCCGGTGACGAGCCGGAACGGCAGGTCGTCGCGGTTGGCCGGGTGCATCGCCAGCAGCGACCAGCCGGGCTCGAGCACGATGGTCCAGAAGCTGTTGAACTTGATCGCCGATCGAGCACCGACGGGTCCAGGACGGGCCAGCGGCGAACCGGCGATCTGCTCGGGCACGTGAAAGCTCAGCGGCGCGCGCGGGTGGCCCTCGACGCTCAACGCCGGCAGTGGCCAGTCCCAGGCGAACTCACCGGTGTGCACATGCACGTCGCAGGGCAACAAGATCATGAAGCCGTGCGCCATCGCATCGACGAACGGCGCGCATTGCTTGACGGTGCGGATGCTGCGCTGGTGCACCGCGGAGGCTGCACGTGGCGCCATCGCGCGCAGCCAGTCGGGCAACGCGGCTTTGGCCAAGATCGGGCGCGGTAGCAGGTCAATGAGTGCGGGGTCGCAACGGAAGGTGATGTTCATCGATGAAAAAGTCGTCGGTACAAAGAAGCGCGCCCCGCCGATCGCGCGATCGGCGGGGCGAATCTTTCAAACAGATTGCAGGTTCAGCGAACCTTGCCGGCTTTCCACGCGTTCAACAGCGTGTCGTAGGCGATTGTTTCGCCCTGCGGCTTCTCGTTCGCCAGCTTCTTCCATGGTGCGCCCTTGTCCGACAAGTACTTGTTCGGGTCGCCCTTCGGGTTCAGCTTGGGCGCGCAATGGGCCATGCCGGCGCGCTGCAGACGGCCCATCACGTCGTCCATTTCGTTGGCCAGGTTGTCCATCGCTGCCTGTGGCGTTTTCTCACCGGTGACGGCGACGGCCACGTTCTTCCACCAGAGCTGCGCCAGCTTCGGATAGTCAGGCACGTTGTTGCCGGTCGGCGTCCAGGCGACGCGCGCCGGGCTGCGGTAGAACTCGATCAGGCCGCCGTACTTCGCCGCGTTCTGCGTGAAATAGTCTGAGCGGATGTCGCTGTCACGAATGAACGTGAGCCCGACGATGGACTTCTTCAGCGACGTAGTCTTGGCCGTCACGAACTGCGCGTACAGCCAAGCCGCCGCGGCCTTGTTCGGCTCGTTGGACTTGAGGAAGGTCCACGAGCCCACGTCCTGGTAGCCGTTCTGCATGCCCTGCTTCCAGTACGGACCGTTCGGGCCAGGGGCCATGCGCCACTTCGGCGTGCCGTCGGCATTCACGACCGGCAGGCCGGGCTTGATCATGTCGGCGGTGAACGCGGTGTACCAGAAGATCTGCTGCGCGATCTGACCTTGTGCGGGCACTGGGCCGGACTCGCCGAAGGTCATGCCGGTGGCTTCCTTCGGCGCGTACTTCTTCATCCAGTCGATGTACTTGGTCAGCGCGTACACGGCAGCAGGCGAGTTGGTCGCGCCGCCGCGCGAGACCGAGGCGCCGACCGGCGTGCACTTGTCGTCGGCGACGCGAATGCCCCACTCGTCGACCGGCAGGCCGTTCGGGATGCCGATGTCGGCAGCGCCAGCCATCGAGAGCCACGCGTCGGTGAAGCGCCAACCGAGCGACGGGTCTTTCTTGCCGTAGTCCATGTGGCCGTAAATCGGCTTGCCGTCGATCGTCTTCACGTCTTCGCTGAAGAACGCAGCGATGTCTTCGTAGGCGCTCCAGTTCAGCGGCACGCCAAGCTCGTATTTGTACTTGGCCTTGAACTTGTCCTTCAAGTCTTGGCGCGCGAACAGGTCGGCGCGGAACCAGTAAAGGTTCGCGAACTGCTGGTCGGGCAGCTGGTAGAGCTTGCCGTCGGGGGCGGTGGTGAAGCTGGTGCCGATGAAATCTTTGAGGTCGAGGCCCGGGTTGGTGAACTCTTTCCACGGGCCGGACATCTGGCTGGTCAGCTCGATCGCTGTGCCGTAGCGGTAGTGCGTGCCGATGTGGTCGGAGTCGTTGATCCAGCCGTCGTAGATCGACTTGCCCGACTGCATCGAGGTCTGCAGCTTCTCGACCACGTCACCCTCTTGAATGATGTCGTGCTTGACCTTGATGCCGGTGATCTCTTCGAAGGCCTTTGCCAGCGTCTTCGATTCGTACTCGTGCGTGGTCAGCGTCTCGGAGACGACCGAGATTTCTTTCACGCCCTTGGCCTGCAGCTTCTTCGCGGCCTCGATGAACCATTTCATCTCGGTCATCTGCTGGTCTTTGTTCAGCGTCGAGGGCTGAAACTCCGCGTCGATCCATTTCTTGGCGGCCGCTTCGTCGGCCCACGCGCCCTGGCCGAGGGCCAGAGCGGCGGCGGCAGCGATCGCCGTTTTCGCCACAGCATTCAAGCGCAATTTCATGTCGAGTCTCCTGATGTTGTCTTCCCGTTGGTTGAATTGACACGCCGGTCGGGAAGCGATGACCGGGTGCCTTGGAAATGAATCGTTGACTACCCTTTGCGCAGGATCAGCCCGAGCACGAGCATCGAGACCACGAAGCTGATCCAGATCGACGGCTCGGCGGCCAGCCCGAACCAAACGATCATTTTTTCGCTGATCGCGACGAACCCGAGGTTGACCCAGGCGGCCGCGAGCAGCCCGATGAAGAGGCGATCGCCGCGCGTTGTCGTCAGTGGCAGCCAGCCCTTGCGCTCCACCGTCGGTGATTTCATTTCCCACACCGTCATGCCGGCCAGCATCAAAGCGATGCAGCAGAAGAACACCGCGACAGGTGTGGTCCAGGCCATCCACTCGAACATGATCAGACCCTCCCCATCGCGAAGCCCTTGGCGATGTAGTGCCGCACGAACCAGATCACGATCGCGCCGGGCACGATGGTCAGCACGCCGGCCGCGGCGAGCACGCCCCAATCCATGCCGGAGGCGCTCACGGTGCGCGTCATCACCGCGACGATCGGCTTGGCGTTCACGCTGGTCAGCGTGCGCGCCATCAGCAATTCGACCCAGCTGAACATGAAGCAGAAGAACGCCGCCACGCCCACGCCGGCCTTGATCAGCGGGATGAAGATGGTGAGAAAGAAACGCGGGAACGAGTAGCCGTCGATGTAGGCGGTCTCGTCGATCTCGCGCGGGATGCCGCTCATGAAGCCCTCGAGAATCCACACCGCCAGCGGCACGTTGAACAGCAGGTGCGCGAGCGCGACCGCGATGTGCGTGTCCATCAGCCCGAGCGTGGTGTAGAGCTGGAAAAACGGCAGCAGGAACACGGCCGGCGGCGTCATGCGGTTGGTCAGCAGCCAGAAGAACACATGCTTGTCGCCGAGGAACGAGTAG
>JANLUW010000089.1:0-1930 GCA_031363645.1 Rhizobacter sp.
AACTGTTCCATAAATAACAAGAGCGAGAAAGACACGCCGGTTTTGGCACCGCGAACTACCACCTTCCCGAAGAAGGTCTAGTCGAACGCGCGTCTCGACCTGAGTTTTCATTCCCTTCTCGAACAAGGCGCGGCTCAGTCCGCGCCTTTTGCTTTCTGGAGTTTTGCCGATGATCTCGATTCAATTGCCCGACGGCTCGAAGCGTGAATACCCCGGCCCGGTGACGGTGGCCGATGTGGCCGCCTCGATCGGCAGCGGCCTGGCCAAGGCCGCGCTCGCTGGCCGCGTGGGGCAGGGCGCGACAGCCAAGGTCGTCGACACCAGCTATCTGATTGAACACGACTCTGCGCTCGCCATCATTACCGACAAAGACCTGGCCGGCCTCGACGTGATCCGTCATTCGGCGGCGCACTTGCTCGCCTACGCGGTCAAAGATTTGTTCCCGGACGCGCAGGTCACGATCGGCCCGGTGATCGACAACGGCTTTTTCTACGACTTTTCGTACAAGCGCCCGTTCACACTGGAAGACCTGGCCGCAATCGAAGCGAAGATGACCGAACTCGCGCGCAGGGACGAGAAGGTCACGCGCCGCGTGCTGCCGCGCGACGAGGCCGTCGCGCTTTTCACGTCGATCGGCGAGCACTACAAGGCCGAGATCATCGGCAGCATCCCGGCCGGTGAAGACGTGTCGCTCTACAGCGAAGGCGCGTTCGAAGACCTGTGCCGTGGCCCGCACGTGCCGAGCACCGGAAAGCTCAAGCACTTCAAGCTGATGAAAGTGGCCGGTGCGTACTGGCGCGGCGACCACCGCAACGAGATGCTGACGCGCATCTACGGCACGGCGTGGGCGACGAAAGACGAATTGCAGCAGCACTTGCACACGCTCGAAGAGGCCGAGAAGCGTGACCACCGCAAGCTGGGCCGCGAGCTCGATCTGTTTCACATCGACGAGTACGCGCCGGGGCTGGTGTTCTGGCACCCGAAGGGCTGGGCGCTTTGGCAGCAGGTCGAGCAGTACATGCGGCAGGTGTATCGCGACTGCGGCTACCAGGAAGTGAAGGGCCCGCAAATTCTGGACAAGAGCCTGTGGGAGAAGACCGGCCACTGGGAAAACTACCGCGATAACATGTTCACGACCGAGTCGGAAAAACGCGAGTACGCGCTCAAGCCGATGAACTGCCCAGGCCATGTGCTGATTTTTAAATCGCAAATGCGCAGCTACCGCGATCTGCCGATTCGCTACGGCGAATTCGGCCAGTGCCACCGCAACGAGCCGAGCGGTTCGATGCACGGGATCATGCGGGTGCGCGGCTTCACACAAGACGACGGCCACATCTTCTGCACCGAAGACCACATCTTGGAGGAATGCGTGGCCTACACGGCGCAGCTGCAGGCGGTCTACAAGGATTTCGGATTCGGCGAGATCATCTACAAGATCGCGACGCGCCCCGAGCACCGCATCGGCGCCGATGCGCTGTGGGACAAGGCCGAGCACGCGCTGATGGAGTCGTTGCGCCGCTCTGGCTGCGAGTTCAGCGTCGTGCCCGGTGACGGCGCGTTCTACGGCCCGAAGATCGAGTACACGTTAAAAGATGCGCTCGGCCGCCAGTGGCAGTGCGGCACGATGCAGGTCGACTTCAACATGGCCGAGCGTTTGGGCGGCGAGTACGTGACCGAGACGAGCGGCCGCGCGCACCCGGTGATGCTGCACCGCGCGATCGTCGGCAGCTTCGAGCGCTTCATCGGCATGCTGATCGAACACCACGCCGGCGCGTTACCTGCCTGGCTCGCGCCGGTGCAGGTCAGCGTGCTCAACATCACCGATCACCAATCCGACTACGCCCGGGAGGTGGTCAAATCGCTGCAAAAACAAGGACTTAGGGTGGTGTCCGATTTGCGCAACGAGAAAATAACCTATAAAATCCGTGAG
>JANLUW010000124.1:0-3228 GCA_031363645.1 Rhizobacter sp.
GCGAAGGCACTCCGCGCGATCCTGCGGCAAGACCCCGACGTGATCATGATCGGTGAAATTCGCGACTACGAGACCGCGCAGATCGCGATCCAGGCGTCACTCACCGGCCACCTGGTGCTCGCCACCGTCCACACCAACGACGCGCCGAGCACGGTCACGCGGATGATCGACATGGGCGTGGAGCCGTTCCTGTTGTCGTCGAGTCTGATCGGCGTGTTGGCGCAGCGGCTGGTGCGCAAGCTCTGCCCACACTGCAAGAAGATCGACGCGCGCGGCCGTTATCACCCCGTGGGCTGCACCGAGTGCGGCAGCACCGGCTACAAGGGGCGCACGGGCGTGTACGAGCTGATGGCGGTCGATGATCAGGTGCGCGCGTTGATCCACAGCCGCGCCGCCGAGTCGCAGATCTTCGTCGCGGCAGAGGCGGCGGGGTTGCGCTCGATGCGTGAAGACGGCGAGCGGCTGGTCGAGGAGGGCATCACGTCGCCCGAAGAGGTCATGCGCGTCACGCGCGAATAGTCTTCATGCCAGCGTACAAATTCGAGGCCCTCGACGCGGCTGGCAAGTCAACGACCGGCCTGCTCGACGCCGAAAACGCCAAAGCCGCTCGCGGCCAGTTGCGCGCGCAGGCGTTGGTGCCGCTCGGCGTCACGCTCGTCGCCTCGGCCGGCACGCAGGCCGAAGGGTTGCGCTTCACCCGGCGCGTTTTCAACAACACCAGCTTGACGGTCTGGACACGCCAGCTCGCCGGCCTGGTCGGCGCCGGCCTGCCGCTCGAACGCGCGCTGACTGCACTCAGCGAAGAGGCCGAAGACCCGCGCCAGCGCGAGCTCGTGGCGCACCTCAAGAGCGAAGTCAACAGCGGCTCACCGTTCGCGCGTGCACTCGGCAGCGCGCCGCGCGAGTTCAGCGACGTGTACCGCGGCGTGGTCGCCGCCGGCGAGCAGAGCGGCGCGCTCGGTCGCGTGCTGGAGCGCCTGGCCGACGACCTCGAAGAGCGCCAGGAGCTGCGCAGCAAGCTGATCGGCGCCACGCTGTACCCGGCGATCGTCTCGCTGATCGCGGTCGTGATCGTGATCTTCCTCGTCACCTATGTCGTGCCGCAGGTCGCCTCGGTGTTCACCACCTCGAAGCGCGCATTGCCGTTTCTCACCATCGCGATGCTCGAGCTCAGCAGCTTTCTGCGCAGCTGGGGCTGGGCTGTGGCGGTGCTGATCGCGGCCGGCGTCGGCCTGCTGCTGCTGATGCTGCGCAACGAGGCGTTCCGCCAGAGTTTCGACGCCGGCTGGCTCGAGTTACCGCTGATCGGCAAGCTCGCGCGCGGCTACAACGCGGCGCGTTTTGCCGGCACGCTGGCGATGCTCGCGGGTGCTGGCGTGCCGATCCTGAAGGCGCTGCAGGCCGCAGCCGAAACACTCTCGAACCGCGCGATGCGTGCCGACGCGATGGACGCGTTGGTGCAGGTGCGCGAAGGCGCGCCGCTCGCGTCGGCGCTGGCAGGCAAGAAGCGCTTTCCGGGTTTGCTCGCGATGTTCGCGCGGCTGGGCGAGCAGACCGGCCAGTTGCCGTTGATGCTGGAGCGCGCCGCGCGCCAGCTCGGCACCGAGGTGCAACGCCGCGCGCTGCAGATGGCGACGATTTTGGAGCCGCTGCTGATCGTCGCGATGGGTGGCGTCGTCATGTTGATCGTGCTCGCCGTGTTGCTGCCGATCATCCAGCTCAACACCTGGGTGAAGTGACCCGATCCGAAGCGACGCAGGCCGGGCGACAACCGTCGTTCGGCCTGCGTACTTGCAGTTATCGGCTGGCCGGATTCACCGGCCCTGGATTCAAGCTACCAAGGCTGCCTTGGTTTTGCGCTTCGCGGCAAACCCCACTGCCAAGAGGCCGCCAAACATCAGCGCGTAGGTCTCTGGCTCGGGCACGCCCGCCACGATGTCTTGCGATGCGAAAGTCCAGTTTTCGTACCGCGACCCAGGGTCAAGGTTGGCGATCGAGACGATGGCGCCGTTGATGTCCCACTTCGACACCTTGTGTGCCTGCTCGTCGGAGGTGTAGAAGTTCACGCCGTTGAAGGCAATGCCGTTCGAGCCATTGCCTGCCCCGATGAAGCTCAGTTGATTGACGGTCAGCGCCGAGTTCCCGCCCGAGAGGTCGTACCTGTCGTATGGCCCCTGCTGATCACCGCGGTTCGCCACCACGAAGTTGCCGAACACGACCGAACCATCGCGGTAGGCGTTTGCGGCGGTCGGAAAGGCGTGCGTGCTCAACAGGGTGCCGGCCGTATCGAACTCACGCATCGGGTCTGCGCCGCCGCCGGCGAACCAGAGGTGACCGGCCGAATCGGGCGTGATGCCGTTCACATAGCCACTGAGTGTGGGAATCGAGAATGCGGTTCCCAACGCGGCATGAGTCGTCATGTCGACCTTGTAGACGGCGGCGCTTCCGAGCAGCGTGTAGTAGCCGATGTTGCCCACGACCGCGATCGAGGCCGCACCGCCGGAACCAAACGGCACGGCAAACGCTTCCACGACTGCGCCGGTGTCTCCATCAAGCTTTTGAATGGTCGTGAACTGGTTGACCGCCCAAAAGTACGAGTCGGCGTTGGCGTTGCCCGCCCCGAGCGCCGCAAAGAGCGCCACCGCAGCGGCGACAGGTTTGAATGAATTCATCGAAGACTCTCCCAGAAGGTTGTTGAAATCAAGTGCTTGCCATGGCCGAGCCATTTGCCTCGCCGGGTGAAGCATCTTGAAACACGTTCTCGGTGTCAACCATCGAGATAGGGAGGGACAACCGAAAACGGCCCCTGATTCAGGGGGGTTTGCGGCTTCGGGCTCCGAACCTTTGGGCGTGAAACGAGCGAATGCACGAAGCACTGCGTTGCTTCGGCCGTACAACCATTTTTTAGACGCTGCCGATCATTCAGCTCACCCATGGGTCAAGTGACGCTTCCGCACGCAGACTGCAACAACAGCCTGAGGTTTGCCCCTCAGTTCGGTGGCGCGATGTCGGGCGGGCTGTGCTTGACGAGATGCCCAACTTCACTGGAGTGCTCGACGACATCCGCCGCCAGCTCGCGCTTTGCGAAGACTCGGGCGACGCGCTCGAGATCACCCCGCTGCTGCTGCTCGGCCCGCCCGGCGCCGGCAAGACCCATTTCGCACGCGAGTCGAGCGCTGTCACATGCTTTACACAGACTGTACCCATTCACCGGAGTCCTACACACTT
>JANLUW010000131.1:0-6330 GCA_031363645.1 Rhizobacter sp.
CCAGTGCTGCACGGGCGTCAGCACCACGTCGACCGGGCCGGCGGGTGTGGCGACCGCATGCGACTGCCACCAATCGAGCTCGACCACGTTGGTGATCTCACGCTCGGCGAACCACGCCTCGATGCCCAGCGGCACGATGAACAGCGGCGGCCCGCCGGGCTGCTTGGCCAGCGCGCGCACGCTCGCGTCGTCGAGGTGGTCGTAGTGGTTGTGCGAGATCAGCACCAGGTCGATGTGCGGCAACGCGCCGAGCGTGAGGCCGGGCGCGACCGCGCGCTTGGGCCCGATGAAGCTCAGCGGCGACACGCGCTCGGAAAATACCGGGTCGGTGATGACGTTGAGGCCACCGAATTGCGCGAGCACCGTCGCGTGGCCGATCCAGGTGATCGCGGGCTGCATTGCCGTTGCGCCGGCGCGCGCGTTGGCCTGGATGAACACGGTGTCGGGCACGACTGTCGGCGTCGGTGTGCGTGGCGGCTTCGGCAGGTCGTCGCGGCTCGCATCGCGTTTCCACTTCAACAAGTCGAGCAGGCTGCGCGGCTTGAACTCGACGTAGTTGTTTTGGTAAGCGTTCGGCCGGTGATGCGCTGGCGGCGGCGTGTCTTCGGCAATCACCTTCGAGCCTGCGACGAAAAGCGCAGACGCCATCACCAGCCTGCATACGCGTCGATACCGGGTCGTCACAGTCACGCCCGATCATCGCGCGTACCCGCACTCTGATCGAGCGGCTGTGGCGCCAAGTCCGCACACAGCGCTGGGGCAGACCGGGGGACTGGTACTTTCCCCATATAATTTCTAGGCTTTGCCGCTCGCGCACCCTGTCACACACAGACGAATTGGCTCATGAAGGTTGACGCACGGAAACAATCAAGCAGCCTCGGCGAGGGCTGGGCGGATGAGGCCCGGCAAGAAGGCGTCAAACCGTGGTCGAGGCAAGAGGCCGAGGCCTTTGGCAAAAGCAATCCGTCGACGTCACCCTGGCGGGTCGTTGTGGCCCAAGCTGCGGTGGGGCTGTTGTGTGGTGCCGTGGTCTGGGCACTCACGCAGCGTGGCGAGGCGGCCTGGTCGGCGCTGTATGGCGCGGCGGCTGTCGTCCTCCCGAGTGCCTTGCTGGCGCGCGGGATGACCCGCGGAACGAGGAACCCGGTGGCCGCGGCCGCGGGCTTCATGTTCTGGGAGATGCTGAAGATCGGAGTCGCGATCACCATGTTGGTGATCGCGGTGAGAGTGGTGCCGAACCTGAGTTGGCCGGCGCTGCTGGCAACGATGGTGGTGTGCATCAAGGTCAATTGGGTCGCGCTGTTGTGGCGCGGCCGACGTTCGAACAACAAGGCGTAGCGACAAGATGGCAGCAGAGGCAGTTGCAAAAGCAGGCGCGGAAGGCGCCACCCACGCCCCGACCGCAGGCGAATACATCATTCATCACCTGCAGCATTTGCAGAACGACAAGCAGACCGGGGTGGTCGATTTCTCGGTCGTCAACCTCGATTCCACGTTCTTCACGATCGTTGTCGGTGTGATCGGTTGCTGGCTGCTGTGGCTGGCCGCACGCAAGGCGACTTCCGGCGTGCCTGGGCGCTTTCAGGCCGCCGTCGAAATCCTCGTCGAGATGGTCGACAGCCAAGCCAAAGGCATCGTCCACAACGCCACCAGCCGAAAGCTCGTCGCACCCTTGGCCCTGACGGTGTTCGTGTGGATTTTTTTGCTGAACGCGATGGATTTGCTGCCGGTCGACTTGCTGCCGTTCATCGGCGAGCATGTGTTCGGGCTGGCGCACCTGCGCGTCGTGCCGACCGCCGACTTGTCGGTCACGATGGGTCTTTCGCTGGGCGTGCTGATCGTTTGCTTGATCTACAACGTGAAGATCAAGGGCGCGGGCGGTTGGGTGCACGAGCTGTTCACGGCGCCGTTCGGCGACAAGTGGTTTTTGTACCCTGTCAACTTCGCGATGCAGGTCATCGAGTTCATCGCCAAGACGGTCTCGCACGGCATGCGACTTTTCGGAAACATGTATGCCGGCGAATTGATCTTCATGTTGATTGCGCTGATGGGTGGGGCGTTTGCGCTGTCAGCAACTGGCATCTTGCTCACCATCGGCCACATCATCGCGGGTTCGGTGTGGGCGATCTTTCACATCTTGATCATCACGTTGCAAGCCTTCGTGTTCATGATGTTGACGCTGGTGTATGTCGGCCAGGCGCACGACAGCCACTGAGTTTCTTTCGTCGTATCTCGTTCGAGATTCATTTTCTTTTCTTCTTACAAACCTCAACTGGAGTCACCATGGAAGTCATTAGCTTTGTTGCCCTCGCCGTCGGCCTGATCATCGGTCTGGGTGCCCTCGGCGCCTGTCTCGGCATCGGCATCATGGGCAGCAAGTACCTCGAATCGGCCGCCCGCCAACCCGAACTGATGAACGAACTGCAGACCAAGATGTTTTTGCTGGTCGGTTTGATCGATGCGTCGTTCATCATCGGCACCGGCGTGGCTCTGTGGTTCGCCACGGCCAACCCGTTCCTGGCGCAGATCGCCAACCTGCCGAAGTAAAAGCTATCACCTTTGCTGCCGCTTGCGGCGGCTTTCGTAATCCGCCGAAGGCAACCCATGAGCATCAACGCAACGCTGATCGTGCAAATGATCGTGTTCCTGATCCTCGTCGGCTTCACGATGAAATTCGTGTGGCCGCCGATCGTCAAGGCACTCGACGAACGCGCGAAGAAAATCGCCGACGGCCTGTCGGCCGCCGACAAGGCCAAGGCCGAGTTGACCAATGCCAACAAGCGGGTCGAAGAGCAGTTGTCGAGCGCCCGCAAAGATGCTGCGCAACGCTTGGCAGATGCAGAGCGGCTCGCGCAGTCGATGGTCGAAGAAGCCAAGGGCCGCGCGACGGAAGAGGGCGCGAAGATCATCGCGTCGGCCAAGGCGGAAGCCGAGCAAGAGTCGACCAAGGCGCGCGAAATGCTGCGTGACCAGGTTGCTGCCTTGGCTGTCAAAGGCGCCGAGCAGATCCTCCGCAAAGAGGTGAATCCGGCGGTCCACGCCGATCTGCTGTCGCAATTGAAAACCGAGCTCTGACCGATGGCCGAGCTTGCAACCCTTGCCCGGCCGTATGCCGAAGCACTGTTCCAGGTCGCCGAAAAAGGCGACCTGACACAGGCCAGCGTCGAGCTCGACGCACTGGCGACGGTCAGCGCGAACCCGCAATTGCGTCAGTTCGCCGATGCGCCGAAATCAGGCGCGCAACAGGTGTTCGATGTCATCACCGGCGTGGCCAGCATGCCGCTCAGCGACGCGTCGAAGAACCTGCTGCGCACAGTGATCGACAACGGCCGACTTGCCGCGCTGCCCGAAATCGCCGCGCAGTTTCACGCGCTGGTGAGCGAGCGCTCGGGCGTGTCGGAAGCGGTCGTCTACAGCGCGTTCGCTATCGAGCCTGTACTGCTGGCCGACGTGATCGCCTCGCTCGAGACGCGCTTCAAGCGCAAGCTCAACGCCACCGTGCAGGTGCAGCCCGATCTGATCGGCGGCATTCGCGTGGTCGTCGGTGACGAAGTGCTCGACACCTCGGTGAAGGCACGCCTCGAACAAATGAAGGCGGCGCTCACGGCTTGATGCCGCGCGACGCCCAACGGACCTCCCTGAATCGGAGCAAGTCATGAACCTGAATCCCGCAGAAATTTCTGAGCTGATCAAGAGCCGAATCGAGGGCCTCGCCCCGACGACGGACATCCGTAATCAGGGCACAGTCGTGTCGGTCACCGACGGCATCTGCCGCGTGCACGGCCTGTCGGACGCGATGCAGGGCGAGATGCTCGAATTCCCGCCCGCACCCGACGGCTCGCCGACCTACGGCCTCGCGCTGAACCTGGAGCGCGACTCGGTCGGCTCGGTGATTCTGGGCGAGTACGAGCACATCTCTGAAGGCGACATCGTCAAGTGCACCGGGCGCATCCTCGAAGTGCCGGTCGGTCCGGAACTCAAAGGTCGTGTGGTCAATGCACTCGGCGCACCGATCGACGGCAAGGGCCCGGTCGGCGCCAAGCTGCAGATGCCGATCGAGAAAATTGCGCCGGGCGTGATCGCCCGTAAATCTGTCGACCAGCCGATGCAGACCGGCCTGAAGTCGATCGACTCGATGGTGCCGATCGGCCGCGGCCAGCGCGAGCTGATCATCGGGGACCGCCAGACCGGCAAGACCGCAGTGGCGATCGACGCGATCATCAACCAGAAGGGTCAGAACATGACCTGCATCTACGTCGCGATCGGCCAAAAGGCGTCGTCGATCAAGAACGTGGTGCGCGCGTTGGAGGCCAACGGCGCGATGGAGTACACCATCGTCGTCGCCGCCTCGGCTGCCGAGTCGGCGGCGATGCAATACGTGTCGGCCTACTCGGGCTGCACGATGGGTGAATACTTCCGCGATCGCGGTGAAGACGCACTGATCGTGTACGACGATCTGTCGAAGCAAGCCGTGGCGTATCGCCAGGTGTCGTTGTTGCTCCGCCGCCCGCCGGGCCGCGAAGCGTACCCGGGCGACGTGTTCTATCTCCACTCGCGCCTGCTCGAACGCGCCGCGCGCGTGAATGCCGACTACGTCGAAGCCTTCACCAAGGGCGCCGTCAAAGGCAAGACCGGCTCACTCACCGCGCTGCCGATCATCGAGACACAGGCCGGCGACGTGTCGGCGTTCGTGCCGACCAACGTGATCTCGATCACCGATGGGCAGATCTTTCTCGAGACCTCGCTGTTCAACGCCGGCAGCCGACCGGCGATCAACGCCGGCATCTCGGTCTCGCGCGTGGGCTCGTCGGCGCAGACCAAGATCATCAAAGGCCAGTCAGGCGGTATCCGTACCGACCTGGCGCAGTACCGCGAGCTGGCCGCGTTCGCGCAGTTCGCCTCCGACCTGGATGAAGCCACCCGCAAGCAGCTCGACCGTGGCGCCCGCGTGACCGAACTGCTGAAACAGAACCAGTATTCGCCACAATCGATCAGCCTGATGGGCGCGACGCTGTTCGCCGTGAACAAGGGCTTCATGGACGACATCGACGTGAAGAAGATCCTGAGCTTCGAGCACGGACTGCACACCCACCTGAAGACCAGCCACGCGGCGATGCTGAAAAAGATCGAAGACACGAAGGCGCTCGACAAGGAGGCCGAGGCCGAGCTGACTACCGCGATTACCGCGTTCAAAAAGTCTTTTGTTTGAAATGACAGCCCCCACGTCATTTCGTTCCTGCCCCTCGAGGGGGGCGCGGCCGCCTTGGGGCGGCCCGGCGTCGTCCGCCTGACGACGCGATAGGAGATTCGTCATGGCAGCAGGCAAAGAAATCCGAGGCAAGATCAAGAGCTTCGAGAACACGAAGAAGATCACCAAGGCCATGGAAATGGTCTCGGTCGCGAAGATGCGCAAGGCGCAGGAGCGCATGCGCGCGGCGCGCCCGTACGCCGAGAAGATTCGCAGCCTGGCCGCGAACTTGTCGACCGCGACGCCCGAGTACAAGCACCCGTTCATGGTCGCGAACACATCGGCCAAGGTGACCGGCATGATCCTCGTCACGACCGACAAAGGCCTGTGCGGCGGCCTCAACACCAACGTGTTGCGCGCGGTCACCAACAAGTTCAAGGAACTGGAAGCGGCGGGCCAGAAGATCGAGGCGGTCGCGATCGGCAACAAGGGCTACGGTTTCTTGAACCGCATTGGCGCGCGCGTCGTCTCGCACGCGACCCAGCTCGGCGACAAGCCGACGCTGGAGAAACTGATCGGCCCGGTCAAGGTGCTGCTCGACGCGTATGCCGAGGGCAAACTCTCGGCCGTGTACCTGAGCTACACCAAGTTCATCAACACGATCAAGCAGGAGCCGATGGTCGTGCAGCTGCTGCCGCTGTCGGTCGAGAGCCTGTCGGCGAAGTTCGATGACGCGGAGGCTGTTGCCGACGTCCAGACCCACGGCTGGGACTACATCTACGAGCCCGACGCGGCGACCGTGATCGACGAACTGCTGCTGCGCTACACCGAAGCGCTGGTGTTCCAGGCGCTCGCCGAGAACATGGCCTCGGAGCACTCGGCGCGCATGGTCGCGATGAAGGCGGCAACCGATAACGCGGGCAACCTCATCGCGGAATTGAAGCTGATCTACAACCGCACCCGCCAAGCGGCGATCACCAAAGAACTCTCTGAAATCGTGGCCGGTGCCGCTGCCGTCTAGTCGGCAGCTTCATTCCACGGTTTAAGCAAACGAATCAAGGCAAAAGGAAAAATCATGGCTGACGGCAAAATTGTTCAGTGCATCGGCGCGGTGGTGGACGTCGAGTTCCCCCGCAACGCGA
>JANLUW010000091.1:0-6632 GCA_031363645.1 Rhizobacter sp.
ACCGGCGGTTGAAGAACCGGCTGGAATCCGAGTTGCTGCCACTGTCGACGTTGAAGCCCGACTCAAGCCAGAAGCCGGCCTTCAGGCCGCTGCCGAGGTCTTCGGTGCCGCGAAAGCCGATGCGGCTGGTGTTGAGGGCACCGCTCGCGAGTGAATATTGGCGCTGGTCACCGTTCTTGACTTAGCGGGCCGCTGCGTCGACCACGCCTAACAACGTGACCGACGGCTGGGCGTAGGCACCACCCGAGACGGCAGCGAACACTGCCAGGGCTGCGAATTTTTTCATGCTCTTCCTTTGATCGGTGATGTGGACATGTCCGTGTCCCGTGCCACCAGAGCGGGAGGACATGGCGAAGCTTAGAAAGCGCAAGCGCCACTGGCACGCACCGCGTGCGAACCGCCCGGGTTGCGCTCACACACCCCCCCGCGAACGGGAACAGCGCGTTTCGCAATCACCACAAACCAATGCAGAGCGCCCTGCCGCAGCAATCGGTTTTCGGGCCGATCAGCCCGCGGCGGCGCCCGGCGCGTGGCCGGCCTGCACCGGCTCGAACGCGATGACGTGGTCCATGTCGAGGCGGATGCCGATACGCTCGCCGAGCCGGTGGTTGTGGTGCGAGGGCACCATCGAGAGCACGCGCGCGCCGCCATCGGTGCGCAGCGTGTAAAGAATCTGTGCGCCGCGAAAAGCGCGCTGCATCACGCTCGCCTGGACCGGGCTCGCGTCGTCGTGGACCACGTCGTCGGGGCGCAGCAGCACATCGACGCGGCTGCCGGTGGCTGGCGGCGCCGTGGCGCCCGGCAGCACGATCGGCGTGGCACTGCGCACCTCACCGAGCTCGATGCGCAATCGTTGCGCGTCGAGCACGGTGGCTTCGACGAACACGCCTTGGCCGATGAAGTCGGCAACGAAGCGGTTCGCGGGCCGGTGGTAGAGGTTGTAGGCGCTGTCGAGTTGCTGGATGCAGCCGTCGTTCATCACCGCGATCTCGTCGGCCAGCGCGAAGGCTTCGTTCTGGTCGTGCGTGACGAACACGGCGGTGGTTCCAGCGGCCTTGAGAATCGCGCGCACCTCGACCGCGAGCTGCTCACGCAGCGCGACGTCGAGGTTCGAGAACGGTTCGTCGAGCAGCAGCAGGCGCGGCTGCGGCGCCAGCGCGCGTGCGAGCGCGACGCGCTGCTGCTGGCCGCCCGAGAGTTCGTGCGGAAAGCGCTTGCCCATGCCGGCAAGGCCGACCACCTCCAGCAGTTGCGCCGCACGCTCGCGCGCCACGGCGTCGTCGCGCACACCGAAGGCCACGTTGCGTTCGACGCTCAGGTGCGGGAACAGCGCGTAATCCTGAAACACCATGCCGACGCGGCGCCGCTCGGGCGCGAGGTGCTCGGTCGCGCTGCTGACGGTTGCACCATCGATGCGGATGCCGCCTTCGCTCAAGCGCTCGAAGCCGGCGATGCAGCGCAGCACCGTCGTCTTGCCGCAGCCCGAGGGGCCGAGCAGGCAGCAGATCGAGCCGGGCGCGAGCGCGAGATCTAGGCCGGCAAAGGTCTCGCGGGCAGCGTAGCGGTGGCGCAGGTTGTGCAGCGTCAAAACAGCGTCGGCGGGATGGCTCATCCACGTGACCTTACACTGCGCGGCCATCGAATTCAGACCCGTGACGAACCTCCAAGCCCCGCCCGCTTTCGCGCTGCCACGCATCGGTTGGCTGACCGCGCTGACGGCGCTGATCGCGGCGTTGGTGGTGGTGCCGGTGTTGTCGGTCGGGGTCAATGTGTTCAGCCCCGGCACCGCCGGCACCTGGGCCCACCTCGCGGCCACGCTGCTGCCCGAGTACATCGCGACGACGCTGTGGTTGTGCGCGGGCGTTGGTTGCGGTGCAGCGCTGCTCGGCGTGGGCGCGGCCTGGATCGTCACGCACTTCGACTTCGCGCTGCGCCGCACTTTCGAGTGGGCGCTGGTGCTGCCGCTGGCGATGCCGGCTTACGTGATGGCCTACACCTACACCGACCTGCTGCAGTTCACCGGCCCGCTGCAGCGCGCGCTGCGCGAGGCGATGGGCTGGGGCCGCGCCGACTACTGGTTCCCCGAAGTGCGCAGCGTGTTCGGCGCCGTGGTGATGTTCGCGTGCGTGCTCTACCCGTATGTGTACCTGCTCGCGCGCACCGCCTTCATCGAGCGGGGCAGCAGCCTGGTCGAAGCCGGGCGCTCGCTCGGGCTCACGCCATGGGGCAGCTTCCTGCGGGTGGCGCTGCCGATGGCGCGGCCGGCGATCGCCGCGGGGGTGGCGCTGGTGCTCATGGAAACGCTGGCCGATTACGGCACCGTCGCCTACTTCGGCGTGCAGACCTTCACCACCGGCATCTACCGCGCCTGGTTCTCGCTCGGCGACCGCGCGGCCGCGGCGCAGTTGGCGATGTGCCTGCTCGGCTTCGTGTTGCTGCTGCTCGCACTCGAGCGCGCCTCGCGTGGCAGCGCGCGCTACGGCGGCCCGGCCACGCGGCGCACACCGTCGCGCGGCGCGCGCCTCACCGGATGGCGCGCAGCCGCTGCGATCAGCGCGTGCATTGTTCCGCTCCTGCTCGGTTTCGTGCTGCCGTGCGGCGTGCTGCTGCAGATGGCGCTGACGGGCGGCGACGCGCAGTTCGGCCCGCGCTTCGCGGCGCTCGCGCGCAACAGCGTCGTCGTCTCGACGCTGACCGCGGGGCTCGCGGTCGCGGTCGCGCTGCTCGTGGCCTACGCGCGCCGGCTCGACCCGCGCCCGCTTTCGCGCGCCGCGCATTGGCTCGCCGGCATGGGCTACGCGCTGCCCGGCTCGGTGATCGCGGTCGGCGTGCTGATCCCGCTGGCGCGGCTCGACAACGCGTTCGTGCAGTGGCTGCGCGCCGCCTTCGGCTGGGAGACCGGCCTGCTGCTGACCGGCAGCATCGCCGCACTCGTCTTCGCCTGCGTCGTGCGCTTTCTCGCGGCGGCGTTGCAGACGGTCGACTCGGCCTTGCAGCGCATCACCCCGCACATGGACGATGCCGCCCGCAGCCTCGGCCTGAGCCCGGCGCGCACGCTGCACCGCGTGCACCTGCCGCTGCTGCGGCGCGGCCTGCTGACCGCCGCGCTGCTGGTGTTCATCGACGTGATGAAGGAGCTGCCGGCCACGCTCGTGATGCGCCCGTTCAACTTCGACACGCTCGCCACGCAGGCCTTCACGCTCGCCTCGGACGAGCGCCTGGCCGAAGCCTCGACCGCATCGCTCGCGATCGTCGCGGTCGGCCTGCTGCCGATGATCGTGATCTGCCGGCAGATCGCGCGCGAGCGGGGGTGAATGGTTCGCTGTCAGACAGGGGGGCGTGCCATCGAGGCACGCCCGGCTCAACGCCAGCCGGCGCGGTCGAACAGCTTCTGTGCGGCGACCGTGTTCGGCGCCCATTTCTCTATGGCCAGGTCGTCGGCCTTGAAGAGCCCCAACTTTTCGAGCGCCGGGTTCTTTATCGTCACGGTCTTCACCACCGGCCACTCGTTGTTGCCGTCGGCGAAGTACGCCTGGGCCGAATCGCTCGCCAGATATTCGAGAAACTTCACGGCGTTGGCCTTGTTTGGCGCGGTCTTTATCACGCCGGCACCCGACACGTTGACATGCGTGCCCCAGGTCTTCTGGTTCGGCCAGACCACGGTGAGCGCAGCGATGTCGGCCACGTCTTCGGGCGTGGTCGAGCGCAGCATGCGGGCAACGTAGTAAGTGTTCGAGATCGCAACGCCGCATTCGCCGGCGGCGACGGCGCGCAGTTGGTCGGTGTCGCCGCCTTTGGGTGCGCGTGCGAAATTCGCGACCAGGCCTTTGGCCCACGCTTCGGTCTTGGCTTCGCCGTTGTGCGTCAGCAGCGCGGCGCCGAGCGACAGGTTGTACGGGTGCGAGCCCGAACGCACGCAGATCTGGCCCTTCAAGCGCGGGTTCGCGAGGTCTTCATACGTCTGCACCCACTCGGGGTTGATCGCCTTGGTGTTGTAGACGATCACGCGCGCACGGGTCGAAAACGCCAGCCAGTTCGCCGTGTGCAGATTCGCGGGGATGCGCGCTTCGAGCGCCTTCGACTGCACCGGCTGGAACACGCCGGCCTTGTCGGCCACTTCGAGCCGCGAGGCGTCGACCGTGATGAACACATCGGCCGGGCTGCTCGCGCCTTCGTTCTTGATGCGTTCGAGCAGTTCGTCTTCCTTGCCCTCGATGCGGTTGATCTTGATACCGCTCTGTTTCGTGAAGTCGGCGTACATCGCTTCGTCGGTCTGGTAGTGGCGCGCCGTGTAGACGTTGACCACGCCCTGCGCGTGCGCCGCGGCGGCAGCGGCCAGGCTCAGCGCTGCGGTTGCGACGGTTGCGGCGAGGGTGCACAAAGTGGTGGTTCGGTTCATCGTTGTGTCTCCCGGAAAGTGAAGTGGCAGCGCCGAAGCGACCGGATCGTATCAGCAATGATTCTCATTACCGAAAGAGGGAAATGACCGAACCTGTGCATTGCGCAAATGCTGAGACACTTTCGGCCACGCCGCTCCCGACCACCTTCCATGCTCACCATCAACAAGCTGATCCCCCAGGCGCGCGGCCTCGCGCCCGTGCTCGTCAAGCGCGCCGCGAGCGTCGAGCTCGATTGGGACGTGCGCCAAAAAAGCCGCTTCGACGCGACCGATTCGCAAGGCCGCGCGCTCGGCGTGTTCCTGCCCCGCGGCACGCTGGTGCGCGGCGGCGACATGCTGGTAGCCGTCGACGGCTCGATGGTCGTGGTGCATGCGGCGAAGCAGCCAGTGATGATCGTCGCAGCATGCGCCGACCACGGTTCGCCGTTCGATCTGCTGCGCGCCGCTTATCACCTCGGCAACCGCCATGTACAGCTCGAGCTGAAGCCCGATCACTTGAAGCTCGAACCCGACCACGTGCTGGCCGACATGCTGCGCCAAATGCACCTGATCGTGAACGACGCACACACGGCTTTCGAGCCCGAGGGCGGCGCGTATGCGGCGACTGGGCATGCGCATGCGCCCGCCGCGAAGCCGCATGTGCATGGGCCCGATTGCGATCATGGTCACGACCACGGCCACAAGCACTGATCGACGATGCCGCGCGCTCGCAGCACCGCGACTGTCGCATCCCCGCCCACCTCCGCGAACGCGCTGTTGCAGCTGATGTGGCTCGCGTCGCCGGCCTTGCCGGTCGGCGGTTTCAGCTACTCCGAGGTGCTCGAATCGGCGGTCGAAGCCGGCCTCGTGCACAGCGAGGCGCAGGCCAGCGCCTGGGTGCACGACCAGTTGCTGCTGAGCCTGGCGCGCAGCGATCTGGCTGTGGTCGCGAAAGCGTTCAAGGCCTGGGCGCGCGATGACTGGGCGCGCGTCGTCGAGCTCAACACCTGGGTCACGACCTCGCGTGAAACCGCCGAGTTGCGCCGGCAGACTGAGCAGATGGGCCGCTCGATGGTCGAGTGGCTAAAGAACCGCGGCGGTTCACCTGATCAACCGATCGACCCGCGCGTGGCGCACCTCAAAGCATTGACGCCGGCGCCGACTTGGCCGGTCGCGTTCGCACTCGCCGCGCAGCAAACCGGCGCCCCGCTGCGCGAGGCGTTGCTGAGCTTCGCGTTCGGCTGGGCCGAGAACATGGTGCAAGCGGCGCTCAAAGCGGTGCCGCTCGGGCAGAGCGCCGGGCAGCGCATCCTCGCAGCGCTGATCGGTGAGATCCCAGCGGCCGTCGACCGCGCCGCGGCGCTGATGGACAGCGAGCGCCAAGCATTCACGCCGATGCTCGCGATTCTTTCTTCGCAGCATGAGGTGCAGTATTCGCGGCTGTTCAGGTCCTGATTTTTTACCCCCGAGAACCGCATGGCACGCAACGTCGAAATCAAGGCCCGCATCGACAGCATCGAGGCGCTGTTGCCACTCGCGATCGCCCGCGCCGATGGCCCGGCGGAGGCGATCGCGCAAGACGACACGTTCTTTCGTTGCGCCATCGGCCGCCTCAAGCTGCGCGTGTTCGCCGACGGCCGCGGCGAGCTGATCGCGTACGAGCGGCCGGACGCCGCCGGCCCAAAAACCTCCGACTACGCAATCACGCCTGTGGCCGACCCCGACGCGCTGCGCGCCACGCTCGCGCGCGCGCTCGGCCTCGGGGGCCGCGTGGTCAAGCAGCGCAATTTGCTGCAGGTCGGTCGCACGCGCGTGCACTTGGACCGGGTCGCGGGGCTCGGTGATTTCATGGAGCTCGAGGTCGTACTGCGCGAGGGTGAGCGCGCCGACGACGGCGTGGCGGTCGCGCATGATCTGCTGCGCCAGCTGCAGGTCGCGCCGAGCCAGCTCGTCTCGGGGGCGTATGTGGATTTGCTGCGGTTGAAGGCCGAAGGCGACGCGAAAGGCACGCCCTCCGACTGCCGCGCTCAGCCCGCGAAGAAGCCAGCGTCGAACGAAGCGTTGAACGCATTTGCATCGGCGAACACCTGCTCGGCGCAGGCGCGCGCCGCATCGAGCAGCGGCGTGCGCCACTGCGCATTGGCACCGAACTCGATCAACGCATCGACGCTGGCCGAGCCGCTCTGCCCAGCGCTGCGCAGCTGCGCCCACGCCACCACGCGGCCCATGGTCGCGAGCAGCGGGCCAAGTGCCT
>JANLUW010000137.1:0-2141 GCA_031363645.1 Rhizobacter sp.
GCGCGGTTCCGGCGGCCGTGCCCGGCATCACGTTCCTCTCAGGCGGCCAGTCTGGTGCACTGGCCAGCAGCAGGCTGAACGCCATGCATGACGGTCACGGCAGGTCGGCGTCGGGCACGCCATCCAGCGCCGCGTTCAAGAAACAGGCCCTCCCCTGGCGGCTGTCGTTCTCCTTCGCGCGGGCGATCCAGCACCCGGCGCTTGAGATCTGGGCCGGCCAGGAGGCGAACCGGGTCGCAGCGCAACTCGCGCTGGTGCATCGCGCCCGGTGCAACTGCGCAGCATTGAAGGGGAAGTACAGCGCAGCGATGGAAGCGCCATGACAGCGCCACTGCAGATCTACTTCATTCGCGTTGCGAAACCGAATGGTCGCTGTCAGGCCAACACACCGGCCGCACCGATTTGCCGCTGACGGCGCATGGCGAGGAGATGGCACGTCAATTGGCAACGACGTTGAAAGGCATCGTCTTTTCGCTCGTGTTGACCAGTCCACGGCTTCGCGCCCGTGCCACCTGTGAACTGGCCGGCTTGGGTGGGAGCGCCCAGACGGAGCCGAACCTGGCTGAATGGGACTACGGCGACTACGAAGGGCTGCGCACCGCCGAGATTCGGCAGTTGCATCCGGGCTGGGACGTATGGGTAGACGGGTGCCCTGGCGGAGAGAGTCCTTCCGACGCCAGCCGGCGCGCAGATCAACTCATCGCCCGACTGCGCGACCTCACCGGCAAGGTGGCGCTCTTCTCGCACGGCCAGTTCGGGCGCGCGCTCGCCGCTCGATGGGTCGGCCTGCCGGTGACCGAGGGACAACACTTCGCGATTGATCCGGCGTCGATCGGCATCTTCGGCTTCGAGACCGACCACCCCGAACGACGCGTCATCTCCCTGTGGAACGCCAGGTCCGACGGCCGACTGGCGCGACCCTAAATTCCCGACGGATATGTCTCCGGCGCGTCGCGGTTGCTCCACGCCACGCCCGCCTCCAGCGGCTCGAGGCTGGTGGTTTCGTCGATGTGCACGATGGCATCGAACTGCTGATCCAGGCGCGTGTGGAAGTAGTGGCTCTGACGCTCAGTCTCCGGGCGGTAGATCACGCCGATGGCGCGCTGGAGTCGCGGCGACGCCACCAGCGCGCGCAGCGCTTCGTCATCGCGCAGAGGCAACAAGAACTCCGGCATGCCGGTGCGATGAAAAACGTCCTCCCAGCTGCCGGCCAAGCCAGCGCGCACCCGCTTGCGCTGCGCCGGCTCGTCCCAGTTGGATGCGGCGGTGACCCAACCGCGGTGAGTGCTGAAGCCCACCAGGACCGCATCTCTGGCGTAGCGGTCGCGTACGAGTTGCCCGACATTCCATTCGCCGCGATCGGCCATCTCCGTGGCGGAGGCATCGCCGAGGTGAGAGTTGTGCGCCCACAGCGCGATTCGCGGCGGTGTGCCGGCAACAGTCAGGTGGGCTTCCAGCGCGACCAAGGTCTCGACCATGTGGCTGTCTCGCAGGTTCCAGGAGGACACACGGGCCTTGAACATGGTCCGGTAGTACTCCTCTGCGTTGCGAACGAGGCGCGCGTTCTGCTGTGCATGGAAGGCTTCATCCCGGTCCGGACCCGGCGGCAACGGCGCCGCAGTGGCTCGAAGGGCCATGTCGCGCAGGACTTGCACGACCTCGTCCTCACAACTTCCCTGGAGGCCGAAGCTGGCGGCGTATCCATAGGCCTGGGCGTCTTCTCCGGCATGGTCGAAGCAGGCGTAGCGGGCCTTGGCACGTTGCGCCGCTTCAGGGTCGAGTTTGACTAGGTAGTTGAGAACCACCTGCATGGAGTTGAACAGGCTGTAGAGGTCGAGCCCGTAGAAGCCAACCCGGTTGCCGGGGCTGAGGGTGGCGTTGTGGTCGCGCAGCCATTCGACAAACTCTCGCACAACCGTGTTGCGCCACATCCAGGCTGGAAAGCGCTGAAAGCCTGACAGCGCTGTGTCGGCGTCAACATCGTCCGACAGACCGCGCACGTAGCGATTGACGCGCCACGCGTCGGGCCAGTCGGCCTCCACGGCGACAGCGGTGAAGCGCTTCTCAATGATCAGCCGCTTGGTGATCTCTGCCCGTTCGCGGTAGAACTCATGGGTACCGTGGGACGCCTCGCCCAGCAG
>JANLUW010000140.1:0-3254 GCA_031363645.1 Rhizobacter sp.
CACGACGATGAATTTCGTGTACATGAACTGCCTCAGGAAGCTCCACAGGCCGAACATCACCCGTTTGGCGTGGCCCGGGTAGGCCTTTCGTATCGAGATGATTGCCATGCGGTAGCTGCAGCCTTCGGGCGGCAGGTAGAAGTCGACGATCTCGGGAAACTGCTTCTGCAGGATCGGCACGAACACCTCGTTCAGCGCCACGCCGAGGATCGCCGGCTCGTCGGGCGGCTTGCCGGTGTAGGTCGAGTGGTAGATCGGGTCGGTGCGGTGGGTGATGCGGTCGATCTCGAACACCGGGAACCAGTCTTGCTCGTTGTAGTAGCCGGTGTGGTCGCCGAACGGGCCTTCGAGCGCGTGCAAGTAGCCGTTGATTTCCTTGGTCTTCACGCCGTGTTCGCTGACGCCACTGAAACCTTTGGCCGCGACCGGGATGTGGCCCTCCAGCACGATCTCGGCGCTGGCCGGCACCTGCAGCATCACGCCGGCATCGCCCACGCTGCACTCCGCCAGCTCGGTGCGGCTGCCGCGCAGCAGGCCGGCGAACTGGTACTCGGAGAGCGTGTCGGGCACCGGCGTGACCGCACCGAGGATCGTGGCCGGGTCGGCGCCGAGTGCCACCGCCATCGGGAACGGCTGGCCAGGCTTGGCAAGCGCGAAATCGCGGAAGTCGAGCGCGCCGCCGCGGTGGGCGAGCCAGCGCATGATGACTTGGCGCTTGCCGATGACTTGCTGACGGTAGATGCCGAGGTTTTGGCGCGTACGGGCGTTGACACCGCCCTGCGGACCGCGGGTGATCACCAGGCCCCAGGTGATCAACGGGCCGGCGTCGTCGGGCCAGCAGGTCTGCACCGGCAGCAGGCCGAGGTCGACCTCGGCGCCTTGCAGCACCACCTCGTGGCAGGCCGGTTTGCGCACCACCGAGGGCTTCATGTCCCACAGCGCCTTGGCCATGCCGATGAGCTTGCCGGCGTCTTTCAGACCCTTCGGTGGCTCGGGCTCCTTCAAGCTCGCGAGCAAGCGACCGACGTCGCGCAGGTCGCTGACCTCGTCGGCACCCATGCCGAGTGCGACCCGTTTTGGCGTACCGAACAGGTTTGTCAAGGCCGAAATTTTGTAACCCGCCGGTGTCAGGAACCACAGCGCCGGACCGCCGGCGCGCAAAACGGAATCGCTGACGGCTGTCATCTCGAGCCGCGCCGACACTGGCTCTGCGACGCGCTTGAGCTCGCCGACCCGCTCCAGGCCGTTCATAAAGTCACGGAGATCGCGATATTTCATACCAATAAGTAGTTAACAAACCGTTTGATAGTCTTGACTGGTTATGAAGGGCCTTGCTAAATTTCGGTCTCTTTCTGACCCGTGAGGGATAACCCGTGAAGCGCATCGTTGGGATGCAGGCTTGGCGGCCTCTCGGCACCAGCCGACCAACGCGTCGTTTTCACAAATCACGCCGACCGTCGGCAAGCAATTATCGCCGCCACCTCACGGTGATGCAGTCAGCTCCCATGAGCAGTGCACGACCCGGGCGAAGCGACGATCGAAGGAGCGAAATATGGCACTGAGCCAAATGATTCAGGTGGCGCGCGACGCCACCGCGCAATCGGCGTCGGGGGTTGCGACCCTCGGGCGGTCGGTGCGCGACGCCTCGGCCCGATCGGCCTCGGTGTTTCTGCGAGACGTGGGCCAAGGTTTGCTGGAGGTCAGCCACAACACGCTGGCCCTGATCGGCCTGATCTTGGCGGCGGTGCTGATCTTCGCCGCCGGCCGGGCCGATGTTCGCCACGAGGCCGAAGCCTGGACGCTGGGCTGGCTGCAGGCGCGCCACGAAGCGCGTGCCGAACCGGCAGACCCGGGCGATTTGCTCGCAGCCGAACTGAGCGAACCGGGTGCGATCACCCGCGCCACGGCCTCCGACCCGAAGGAACTGAGCCGCCAGCAAGCCGCCGTGGCGAACTGGCTTTCGCGCCGCTACCACGTGGCGCCGGAGCCGGTCAGCCGGCTGGTGCAAGAAGCCTGGAGCGTTGGCCAGAAAGCGGGGCTGGACCCAACGCTGATCCTCGCGATCATGGCGGTCGAGTCGAGCTTCAACCCGTTCGCGCAAAGCGCGGTCGGCGCGCAGGGCCTGATGCAGGTCATGACGAAGATCCACAACGACAAGTACGAAGCCTTCGGCGGCAACCACGCCGCGTTCGACCCGGTCACGAACCTGCGCGTCGGCGTGCAGGTGCTCAAGGAATGCATCGCGCGTGCCGGTAGCCTGGAGGCCGGGCTGCGCTTCTACGTGGGCGCCGCGAATCTGGCGGACGATGGTGGCTACGCTGGCAAGGTGCTGAGCGAGCAAAACATGCTGCGCGCCGTAGCTGCCGGCAAAAATGTGCCGCAACGCACGATTCTCACGGCCACGCCGCCCGCGCCGAAGCCCGCCTCCTCCGCCGAGACGGCGACCAAAACCGAGCCGTCGCCCGAACCCGAGCAAATCGCGCTGCTGCGCTGAGAAACGGGGCCTTCGGCTGGCAGAGGTGCCGGCCGGGGACTGCGGCCTTCAGCTCGGCCTCCGCTACACTTGTGACACCGCGCAACTGGCGATGCGGCCCCGACTCCAACATGCGAAGCCACGGGGCCCGAGGTGGGTCACCACCGGGAAGCGCGGTCGACGCCTGCTGAGGTAGCAGCGCCGTTCAGCCGTTCGCCTGGGCAGCTTCGAGGTCGCTTGCATCGCGCAGGCGTATCGGCCTAGAAGACTTCGCTTGAAGAGGACTGCCAATCATGTTTGACCGCGCGCAATCGACCATCGCCAACGTCGACCCCGAACTCTGGTCTGTGATCCAGCGCGAGAACCAGCGCCAGGAACAGCACATCGAGCTGATCGCCTCCGAGAACTACGCCTCGCCCGCCGTGATGGCCGCGCAGGGCACGCAGCTCACCAACAAATACGCCGAGGGCTACCCCGGCAAACGCTACTACGGCGGTTGCGAGTTCGTCGACATCGCCGAGCAGCTCGCGATCGACCGGGTGAAGCAACTGTTCGGCGCGCAGTTCGCCAACGTGCAGCCGAACTCGGGCTCGCAGGCCAACCAGGCGGTTTTCTTCGGCCTGCTGAACCCGGGCGACACGATCATGGGCATGAGCCTGGCCGAGGGCGGCCACCTGACGCACGGAATGCCGCTGAACATGAGTGGCAAGTGGTTCAAGGTGGTCAGCTACGGCCTGACCGCCGTCGAAGCCATCGACTACGACGCGATGGAGCGCACGGC
>JANLUW010000164.1:0-2061 GCA_031363645.1 Rhizobacter sp.
TTTATCTACTGCACCAGCGACCGCTCGCCGGCCTGCGAAGCAGAGTTTCGTGCCGCACGGGCCGACGACCCGGCGTTCGCGCTGAGCAAGTCGGAGGCCGGGCACCCGCAATGGGGGCCGGTCTGGCGCAAGGTGAGCCCGTAGGGTGTCGACGTTGTCGGACCGCGGCGATAATCGGGGTCGATGCAAGAGAACGATTCACGATTCTTCCGATTTCAAATGCGCGTCTATTGGGAAGACACCGACGCGGGCGGCGTGGTCTTCTACGCGAACTACCTGAAATTTTTCGAACGCGCGCGCACCGAGTGGCTGCGCTCGCTCGGCCACCAGCAGGAGCGGATGCGCGCTGAGACGGGCGCTGTCTTCGTCGTCACCGACACCACCGTGCGCTATGTGCGCCCGGCGCGTCTCGATGACCTGATCGGGGTCACGGTCGACGTGCGGCACGCCGGCCGCGCGCAGATGACGATCGCGCAGCAGGCCTGGCGCCAACCCGAACACGGCGCAGAAGAGCTGCTCGCCGAAGGCACGATCCGCATCGGCTGCGTGGATGCCGGAACTTTCAAACCGCAGCGCATTCCGAACGCGATCGCCGAATCCTTTCTCACCATCTTTCAGAACCGCAACGGATGAATCAAGACTTCTCGATCTTCACACTCGTCACGCAGGCGAGCCTCGTCGTTCAGCTCGTGATGGCCGGGCTGATGATCGCCTCGCTCGCGAGCTGGACGGTGATCTTCGGCAAGCTGTTCGGCCTGCGGCGAAACCGCGGTGCCAACGAAGAATTCGAGCGCGAGTTCTGGGCCGGCAAGAACATCAACGACCTCTACGCCGATGCGCTCAAGCGCACCGACGGCTCGCCGATGGAGCGCATCTTCGCCTCCGGCATGCGCGAGTTCATGAAGCTGCGCGAGCGCCGCGTGAGCGATGCCGGCGCGCTGCTCGACGGCGCGCGCCGCGCGATGCGCGCAAGCTTTCAACGCGAGCTCGACACGATCGAGTCGAACCTGTCGTTCCTCGCGACCGTCGGTTCGGTCTCGCCTTACGTCGGCCTGTTCGGCACGGTGTGGGGAATCATGCATGCCTTCGTCGGCCTCGCGAACATGACGCAGGTGACGCTGCAAACGGTCGCGCCCGGCATCGCCGAGGCGCTGGTCGCCACCGCCATCGGCCTGTTCGCGGCGATCCCTGCGGTGATCGCCTACAACCGCTTCGCGCGCGACATCGACCGCATCGCTATCCAGCTAGAGACCTTCATCGAGGAGTTCTCGAACATCCTGCAGCGCAACGTCGGCACGCCGGCGGCGGCGCACTGACATGTCGATCGTCAGTCACCGCGGTTCGGGTTCGCGCCGCCGCACCATCAACGAGATCAACATGGTGCCGTTCATCGACGTGATGCTCGTGCTGCTGATCATCTTCATGGTCACGGCGCCGCTGATCACGACCGGCGTGGTCGATCTGCCTAGCGTGGGCAAGAGCTCGAAGCGACCGGATCACGTCGTCGAGCTCGTCGTCGGCAGCGACGACAAGGTCAAGCTGCGCATCGACGGCAAAGACGGCGCGCCGGTCACGATGCGCGATGTCGCGGCGAAGGTGAAGGAACTGCAGGGCGGTGACGCGAACACGCCGGTCGTGATCTCGGCCGACAAGAGCGTCAAGTACGAAACCGTCGTGAAGGTGATGGACACGCTGCAGCGCTCGGGCGTGCAGCGCGTGGGCCTCTCCGTGAAAAACGGCGGAACCTGAGCGCGCGATGAACGCTGCCAGCGCATCGACCTTCGGCCGTGACCCGTTCATGCCGCGCGCGCCGAAGGTGCGCGGCCGGGCGATCGCGCTCGCGGTGGCGGCGCATGCGCTGCTGATCGTCGGGCTGATGTTCAGCGTCGATTGGCGCAGCGACGAGCCGGCGACGGTCGCCGCCGAACTCTGGTCGGCCACGCCGCAAGCCGCCGCGCCGCGCGCCGTCGAGCCGCCGCCGACCGCGCCGCCACCGGAGGTCAAGAAGGTCGAGCCGGTCGCGAAACCGACACCCACGCCCACGCCGAAACCACCCGAGCC
>JANLUW010000165.1:0-1730 GCA_031363645.1 Rhizobacter sp.
ACCCCCCTAACCGGCCAAAAAGCGTTTGTGTACGCGGCTTGCAGCCCGTTTCGTGACCGCTCGAACCCAACCGATTCGTTGCAATTGGGGCCCAAACGCAGGCTTGTCCCCAACGCGCTTTACGTTGCTCGTTGGGTACCTGCAACAATTTTTTGGTGTCTTTCCCAATGTCAAGCCTGCGGTGCTTGTGCTGTCAGCAGAACCACCTTCAGCAGCATTGCTGCGGCAGCTACCGCAGCAAGTAAAAAATCTGCGCCAGCGCCGACGCGTCGAGCGCCGAGGTTAGCTCGTGCCTGCGGCCGAGTCCGTGTCATTCGCGGGTCGCTGGCGGCCGAGCGAAACTGCGCGGCGCTGTCGGCGAAGGTCCGATAGTCATAACTGGCACAAATCTCAGTCGTGTATCGACAACGGTGCTCGCCCTCATGGCACCCCAGAACACAAGCGAGACCAAACTGCGACGAGAGCGTATGCAACGCCGTGCCGGGCACAGCGGCCAGTTGGTCAGGAACAGGTGCCGACAAAGCGCACCGTCATTTGTCGCAGCGCGCAGCTCGCGCGGCCGCAGTTGAAACGCCCGGCGGGCATGGCGTCGAAGCGCGTCGGCGCAAAAGGCGGCCGGGGTCGCGATGGGTATGCGGCCGATACTGCTGCGCCGCGGCAGCCTTGCGCTGCGGTCGCTGGTCACGATGTAGCCGGCTTCACCCGCCAAGGCCATTGCCAGCAGGAACGCATCGTTCGGGTCGTTCGCCCCGACGTCTTGCGCAAAGATCGGCAGAGCACCGAACACGATCGCGCGTTGCATGCTGTCGACCATCGCGTCAACGCGGTGCGCCGGCAGAATTGTTTCGAGCTTGGGGCAGCGACTTGCGCGCCGTAACTCGTCGAGCTGTGCCATCGATGTCGCCAACTTGGATCGTGCCGAGCGCTAGGCGCGATAGATCGGCTTTGCAGCTGCCGCCCTGCGCGCCATGAACATGCGCACGGGCTGAATCGCATCCGGTGGCACGGCGATAGCAACCATGGTCAAACGAAAGGATGCTGCGTGCGCAGTTCGCCTTGCGACCATGCTCTTTAGGCGTACAGCCCCGCAATGCTCACCGTCGTCGAAACCTCGCTGTTCCGGCGGCAGTGGCCGGTCTATTGGACAGAAGAAGAACGAGGCGCCTTCGCGGCATTTATCGCTGAGCGCCCCACAGCCGGAGATGTCGCGCCCGATTCCGGTGGAATTCGCAAAGTCCGTTGGGGTCGAGCAGGTTCGGGTAAATCGGGCGGAGCTCGATTTATTTACTTCACCCGAACCGCAGAGGGTGAGGTCGTCTTGCTGATGTTGTATGCAAAGTCGAAGACCGATAACCTCATCGGCCCAAAATTAAAGGAGATCCGTCGTACCCTTAAAGATTAAGGTTCTCACCAAGACCGAACTGGCTGCTTACGAAGCCAAACGCGATCTCGCGGATGAGCTGCTGCAGTCCGTCCTCGAGATGAAGTCCGGCCAAGTCCACGTTGTGTGGTCGCCTGTGATCGAGGCTAGGAAGAAGACCGGCCTCTCGCAGTCACAGTTTGCCGCCCTCATGGGCGTATCGATTCGCACTTTGCAAGGCTGGGAGCAAGGCCGAAAGCAACCGAGCGGTGCCTCGCGTACGCTCCTTGCCATCGCGAGCACCAATCCGAAGGCGGTCTTGGCGGTCGCTGGCAAGTAGTTCCGGTTGCCTGAGTCGCCAGCGGCTTGG
>JANLUW010000173.1:0-2576 GCA_031363645.1 Rhizobacter sp.
TATTTCAGGTCGGCGCTGTCGAAGAACTGCTGTTGGATTCGTTGTTCAAGCATAGGCGCGAATGATATGACAGCGACTCACCGCGTTGGTTCCCTGCCGCTGGCGAGCCGCGGTGAGCAAGACGAATCACGCGGCGTCGAACGCGCCGCGCAGCCACTCGATGCGGTCGCCGTCGATCGCGACAACATCGAAACGGCACGGCGGCAAGGTGCGCTGCGTGCGCAAGAAGTGCTGCGCCGCGAGGATCAGGCTGCGCTGCTTCGTGGCAGTCACGCTGGCCGCCGCGCCGCCGTGTGAATTGCTGCGCCGCGCGCGCACTTCGGCGAACACCAGCGTGCCGTCGCGTTCACGCAGGATCAGGTCGATCTCGCCGCCGCGCGCGTTCGGCCCGCGTGCGACACGATAATTGCGCTGCACAAGAGTCAGGCCCTGGGCGAGCAGGTGCGCGAGGGCGCGCAACTCAGCGGCATCGCCGCTCTCTTTCTTCGTCGCCGCTTTTGGCGCAACCGCCGTCGCTGCATTCATCGTTTGGAACCCCAGTGACCACACCCCTCGCCTCGTTGATGCTGCAAGCTGCCGCGAGCGCGGCCGGCGCGCAGCACTACCCGCCGGGCGCACTGTACGTGGTGGCCACGCCGATCGGCAACCTCGCCGACATCACGCTGCGCGCGATTCACGTGCTTGCGCTGGTCGACGCGATCGCCTGCGAAGACACACGCCACAGCGGCCCGCTGCTGCGCCAACTCGGCATCGACAGCAAACCGCTGCTCGCGGTGCACGCGCACAACGAACGCGAAGCCGCGGCCGGCGTGCTGCAGCGGCTGGCGCGCGGCGAGCGCGTGGCCTACATCAGCGATGCCGGCACGCCGGCCATCAGCGACCCGGGCGCAGCGCTCGTCGCAGCGGTACAGGCCGCGAGCCATCGCGTGCTGCCGATTCCGGGGGCGAGTAGTTCGGTCGCGGCGTTGAGCGTGGCCGGCGACGCGGTCGGTGGCCCGTTCATGTTCATCGGCTTTCTGCCGCAGAAGGGCGGCGAGCGCGCGCTGGCGTTGAAGCAACTCGCCACGAGCCCGCAGGCGCAGGTGTTGTTCGAGGCCCCGCACCGCATCGACGCACTGGCCGCCGCCTTGGCCGAGGCTTGCGGCGCACGCACGTTGACCGTGTGCCGCGAGCTGACCAAGCAGTTCGAGACCGTGCACACGCTGGCCGCCAACCGACTGCCGGCGTGGCTCGCGGCCGACCCCAACCGCAGCCGCGGTGAGTTCGTGCTCGTCGTGCACGCGCTGGCCGCTATCGTGGACGACACCGCCGCGCCCGCGCATGACGCGACTCTGCGCACCTTGCTCGCCGCGCTGCCGCTGAAGCAGGCCGTTGCGCTCGCCGCCGAGCTGACCGGCGCGCCGCGCAACGCGCTGTACGAACGCGCGCTGGCATTGAAAATTGCCGCCGACGGCGCTTAGTGCAGGGGCAAAGGTGCGGTGAACCGCGCGTCGCAGGGGGCGACTCCTACAATTGCCGAATGTCGTTCAACGCTTCAGGAAGCCGACCCATGATCTCCCGCGAACCCACGATCGAGCGTCTCGCCATTGCGCGCTCGCTGTTGCTCGAACCCTTCGGCCTGACGGACGCAACGCTCGCGAAAGCGCTGGCAACGATTGCCACGCACCGCATCGACGACGCCGACCTCTACTTCCAGTACACGCGCAGCGAAGGCTGGAGCCTGGAAGAAGGCATCGTCAAGAGCGGCAGCTTCGGCATCGACCAGGGCGTGGGCGTGCGTGCGGTGGCGGGTGAGAAGACCGCGTTTGCGTACTCCGACGACATCACCGAAGCCGCGCTGATGGACGCCGCGACGACTGTGCGCACGATCGCTGCGGCCGGCCAGAGCCGCAAGGTGAAAGTGGGCACGAAGCAGAAGGTCGCGAGCAGCCGCGTGCTCTACGCGCCGATGGACCCGATCGCCACGATCGACAGCACGCAGAAGGTCGCGCTGCTCGAGAAGGTCGAGAAGCTCGCGCGTTCCAAAGACCCGCGAATCGTGCAAGTGATGGCGGGTTTGGCCGGTGAGTACGACGTGGTCATGATCGCGCGCGCCGACGGCACGCTCGCCGCCGACGTGCGCCCGCTGGTGCGCCTCAGCGTCACCGTGATCGCCGAGCAAACCATCAACGGTGAGGTGCGCCGCGAGGTCGGTTCGGGCGGCGGCGGCGGGCGCTTCGGCTTCGGCTATTTTCAAGACGACGTGATCGAAAGCTATGTGAGCGACGCCGTTCGCGCTGCGCTCACGAACCTCGAATCGCGGCCTGCCAAGGCCGGCGAGATGAGCGTGGTCCTCGGCTCGGGTTGGCCCGGCATCTTGCTGCACGAGGCCATCGGCCACGGGCTCGAGGGCGACTTCAACCGCAAGGGCTCGAGCGCTTTCAGCGGCATGCTCGGCAAGCGCGTCGCCGCCAAAGGCGTGACCGTGCTCGACGACGGCACGATCCCCGACCGGCGCGGCTCGCTCAACGTCGACGACGAAGGCAACGCCTCGCAGCGCAACGTGCTGATCGAAGACGGCATCCTGAAGGGTTACA
>JANLUW010000208.1:0-7275 GCA_031363645.1 Rhizobacter sp.
GCCGTTCATGGCGAACATGGCGATGGACTTCGCCTCAATCCTGTCGGTCGAATATTTCGACAAGATGAAGGCCGCCGGCACGCCCGACGTACCCGACCGCGAGCCGATCGGCACCGGCCCGTTCAGCTTCGTCTCGTACCAAAAAGACGCGGTCGTGCGCTACAAGGCCAACGACACCTACTGGGGCGGCCGCCCGAAGATCGACAACCTCGTGTTCGCGATCACCACCGACGCGTCGGTGCGCTACGCCAAGCTCAAGACCAACGAGTGCCAGGTGATGGCGTTTCCGAAACCGGCCGACGTGGCGCTGATGAAAAACGACGCGAACATCAACCTCGTGTCGCAGCAGGGCTTGAACGTCGGCTACATCGCGTTCAACGTCGAGAAAAAGCCGTTCGACAACAAGCTGGTTCGCCAGGCCCTGAACATGGCCGTGAACAAGAAGGCGATTCTGGAGACGGTGTTCCAGGGCGCGGGCCAAGTCGCGAAGAACCCGATTCCGCCGACGCTCTGGTCGTACAACGACAAGGTCGTCGACTACGCCTACGACCCCGTCAAGGCCAAGGCGCTGCTGGCGCAAGCCGGGTATCCGAACGGCACCGAGATCGAACTTTGGTATCTGCCGGTCACGCGCCCCTACAACCCCGACGGCAAGCGCATGGCCGAGCTGATCCAGTCCGACTGGGAAAAGATCGGCGTGAAGGCCAAGCTGATCACCTACGAATGGGGCGAGTACCGCAAGCGCAGCAAGACCGGCGAGCAGCCGTCGATCATGTTCGGCTGGTCGGGCGACAACGGCGACCCCGACAATTTCTTCGTGCCGCTGCTCGGCTGCTCGGCCGTCAAGGGCGGCGGCAACCTCGCGCGCTGGTGCAACAAAGACTTCGAAGACCTGGTACAAAAAGCCAAGGGCGTGACCCAGCAGGCCGACCGTGCCGCGCTGTATGAAAAGGCGCAGGTGATCGCGAAGGACGAAGCGCCGTGGATCACGATCGCGCACTCGGTGCGCTTCGATCCGATCCGCAAGGAAGTGATCGGCTACAAGATGGACGCGGCCTCGCGCCACATCTTCAACAAGGTCGACATTTCGGGCAAGTGAGGCGCCTCCTCGAGGCTGTGCGCGCTCACCCGGGCGTGACAACGAGATGCTGACCTTCTTCCTCAAGCGCATCGGCCTCGTGCTGCCGACTTTCATCGGCATCACGCTTCTGGTGTTCTCGCTGATCCGCCTGCTGCCCGGCAACCCGGTGGAGGCGTTGTCGGGCGAGCGCGGCATGGACCCGGAGCGCTACACGCGCCTGATGCACGAGTTCGGCCTCGACCGGCCGCTGCCGGTGCAGTACGCCGAGTACGTGTGGAAGGCGCTGCACGGCGATTTGGGGTTGTCGACCGTGACGCACGAGTCGGTGTTCGCCGAGTTCGTCGCGCGCTTCCCGGCGACGATCGAGCTCTCGGCCGTCGCGCTGCTGCTGGCGCTCGCCGTCGGGCTGCCCGCCGGCATCATCGCGGCCGTCAAGCGCAACACCGTGTGGGACTACTCGGTGATGGGCGCTTCGCTCGCCGGCTTCTCGATGCCGATTTTTTGGTGGGGGCTGTTGCTGATCCTGACCTTCTCGGTCGGGCTCGGCTGGACACCGGTGTCGGGCCGCATCGCGGTCGAGTTCGACATCCCTTCGGTCACCGGCTTCATGCTGATCGATTCATTGCTCGGCGGCGACAAGGGCGCGTTCAAAAGCGCGCTCTCGCACCTGATCTTGCCGGCGATCGCACTCGGCACGATCCCGCTCGCGGTGATCGCACGCATGACGCGGTCGAGCATGCTCGAAGTGCTGCGCGAAGACTACGTGCGCACCGCGCGCGCCAAAGGCGCATCGAGCTTTCGCGTGATCGGTATTCATGCGCTGCGCAATGCGCTGATCCCGGTGGTGACGACGATCGGCCTGCAGGTCGGCACGATGCTCGCAGGCGCGATCCTGACCGAGACGATTTTCTCGTGGCCGGGCATCGGCAAGTGGCTGGTCGAGGCGATCGGGCGGCGCGATTACCCGGTGGTGCAGGGTGGGTTGCTGATGTCTGCGACGGTGGTAATTCTGGTCAACCTGTCCGTCGACTTGCTGTATGGCGTGATCAATCCTCGGATTCGGCATCACTGATGATGAATGCCTGCATGTCGGCATTCGTTCGGCAAAGGCGCGTGAGGGCTGCCAGCTGCGATGCGCGGACCTCGAGACCGGAAAGATCGTCGCCATGAGCGCCGTGATGGAACAAACCCCGTCGTCACCGGCGCGCGAACTCTGGCGTGACTTCAGCCGCAACCGCGGTGCGGTCATCGGGCTCGTCGTCATCGTCGCGCTGCTGCTGTGCGCGCTGCTCGCCGACGTGATCGCGCCGTACTCGCCGAAAGAACAGTTCAGCGACGCGGTGCTCAAGCCGCCGTCGCTGCAGCCGATCGGCGGCCATGTGTTCCTGCTCGGTACCGACCCGGTCGGGCGCGACTTGCTCTCGCGGTTGATCCACGGGTCGCGGCTGTCGCTGTTGATCGGCTTCGTGTCGGTCGGCCTGTCGCTGACCGGCGGCGTGTTGCTCGGGTTGCTCGCGGGGTTCTATCGCGGTGGCGTCGAGTACGTGGTCATGCGGGCGATGGACATCATGCTGGCACTGCCGAGCCTGCTGCTCGCGGTCGCGGTGGTCGCGGTGCTCGGGCCGGGGTTGATGAACGCGATGTATGCGATCGCGATCGTGATGCTGCCGCACTTCGTTCGCCTGACGCGCGCCGCGGTCATCGGCGAGCTCGGCAAAGACTACGTACAGGCCTCGCGCATCGCCGGCGCGAGCACGCCACGTTTGATGTTCGACACGGTGCTGCCGAACTGCGCCGCGCCGCTGATCGTGCAGGCCACGCTCGGCTTCTCGAACGCGATTCTCGATGCGGCCGCGCTCGGATTTTTGGGCCTCGGCGCGCAGCCACCCACACCCGAGTGGGGCTCGATGCTCGCGAGCGCGCTCGAGTTCATACAGAGCGCCTGGTGGGTCGTCACGCTGCCCGGCCTCGCCATCCTTGTCGCGGTGCTGGCGTTCAACCTGATGGGCGACGGGCTGCGCGATGCGCTCGATCCGAAATTGAAACGATGAGTGCACTTTTAGAAGTCGAGAACCTCAGCGTCGGGTTCGGCGCTTTCAAGGCGGTCGACGGCGTCAGCCTGACCGTGAACGCTGGCGAGGTCGTCGGCATCGTCGGCGAATCGGGCTCGGGCAAGAGCGTGACCGCGCTCGCGCTGATGGGGTTGATCGACGAGCCGGGCCGGGTCGACGCGAAGGCCTTGTCGTTCGACGGGCGCGACCTGCTCGCGATGCGCGATCGCGATCGCCGCCGCATGCTCGGCCGCGACATCGCGATGATTTTCCAAGACCCGATGACGAGCCTGAACCCGTGTTTCACGGTCGCGTTCCAGCTGACCGAAACACTGCGCATCCACGAAGGCGGCTCGAACAAAGCGCTGCGGGCGCGCGCGCTGCAGTTGCTGCGCGATGTCGACATCCCCGATGCCGAGCGCCGGCTCGACGCCTACCCGCACCAGCTCAGCGGCGGCATGAGCCAGCGCGTGATGGTGGCGATGGCGATCGCCTGCAACCCGCGCCTGCTGATCGCCGACGAGCCGACGACCGCGCTCGACGTGACCATTCAGGCGCAGATGCTCGCGCTGCTGCTCAGGTTGCAGCGCGACCGCGGCATGGCGCTAATGCTGATCACGCACGACCTCGGCGTCGTCGCCGAGATCGCGCAGCGCGTGCTCGTGATGTACGCCGGGCAGGTGGTCGAAACGGCGGCCGTGCCGCAAATTTTCGAGGCGGCGCGCCATCCGTACACCGAAGCGCTGCTGTCGGCGCTGCCCGAACACAACATCGGCCAGCGGCGCTTGCACTCGATGGCCGGCATGGTGCCGGGTGCATTCGACCGGCCCGCCGGCTGCCTGCTCGCGCCGCGCTGCCCTTATGTGCAAGCGCGCTGCCGCGACGAGCCGCCGGCGTTGTATGGCGACGCGGGCGCGCAGGCGCGGTGCTTCTTTCCGTTGACGCACGAGGTCGCAGCATGACCGGTCTCGTGCTGCAAGCGCAAGGGCTCGCGAAGCACTACGCGGTCTCGACCGGCTTTCTCAAACCGAAGGCGCTGGTGCGCGCACTCGACGGCGTCTCGTTCACGCTCGACGCCGGCAAAACGCTCGCGGTCGTCGGCGAATCGGGCTGCGGCAAGAGCACGCTGGCGCGGCAGTTGACGATGATCGAGCCGCCGAGTGCAGGCACGTTGCTGCTCGCCGATTCGCAAGGCGTGCTGGCCGACGTGACGCAGGCCGATGCGGCGCTCACGAAGCAATTGCGCCGGCAGGTGCAGATGGTGTTTCAGAACCCGTTCGCGAGCCTGAACCCGCGCAAGAAGATCGGCCACGCTCTCGAAGAGCCGCTTGCGATCAACACCGGCGCGAGCGCGGCCGAACGCAGCAGCTCAGCGCGCGCGATGATGGCGCGCGTCGGCCTGCGGCCGGAGCACGCGGCGCGCTATCCACACATGTTTTCGGGCGGCCAGCGCCAGCGCGTCGCGATCGCGCGGGCATTGATGCTGCAGCCTACCGTCGTCGTGCTCGACGAGCCGGTCTCGGCGCTCGATGTCTCAATCCAGGCGCAGGTGCTGAACCTGCTGATGGACCTGCAGGACGAAACCCGTGTGGCCTACGTGTTCATCTCGCACAACCTGGCGGTGGTCGAGCTGATCGCCGACGAGGTGCTGGTGATGTACCTCGGCAAGATCGTCGAGCAGGCACCCAAGGGCGCGCTGTTCGCGACGCCGCGCCACCCGTACACGCGCGCGCTGCTCGCGAGCACGCCACGCATCGACAAGGCCGCGCGGCAAGAGCGACAGGTGCTCGGTGGCGAACTGCCGTCACCATTGAATCCACCGCCCGGCTGCGCTTTTCACAGGCGCTGCCCATTCGCGGTCGAGCGTTGCCGGGTCGAGGTGCCGCTGCTCGAAGACTTGGAGCACGGGCAGCACGTGGCCTGCCACCGCGTGCGCGAGATTTAACGCTTCAGGTCAGCGGCCGGGTTTGCCGCCACGCCACAGCCCGCGCGGCTCGGCGCGCGCCGCCGGGTGCGCGCGGGTGGCGAGCAGCGTCGACGACAGGTACAAGCCGTTGAGCAGCCGGCTCGCGCGCTCGATGCTCATGCCGGGCCAGCCGGCGATGTCGCGCAGCGAGACCGTCTCGCGGCGCAGGCGCTGCGCGGCCGAGCGCAGCGGGCCGCCAAGGGTCACGCCATCGGCCTCCGGATTCTTCAACGCGCGGTACGCGGCCGTGCCGGCGATCTCGGCCAGCAGCACCGCGCGCGGCCCATCGAGCGCGAGCGACCACAGCAGTGGCAGCAGCGGCTGGTAGTGCTCGGTCTGCGCGACGCGCTCGTGCATCCAGTGGCCCGGTGGGCGCACGCCGGGCGGCTCGGCGCTGATCAGCGTGGCGCGCATCAAAGCGTTCTGTGCGCCTTGCGCCGCCTGCGCGAAGTCGCGTGGCGAGTGGTAGAGCATCTGCGCCGGGAACAGTGTGATCGGCCAAACCAGCCCTTCGCATTGCAAGCACAGCAGCGCGGGCTCGCGGTGCCGCATGCAGGCGCCCACGACTTCGAGCGGCTCGTCGCTGGCGCCAGCCGCGTCGAGCCGGCGCAGGTCGGCGAGCAAGGTGGTGGGCAGCACGGTGGGGCCGTCGAGCCGCGCGAATGCACTGCCGCCGCTTCGCAGGCGCACGCGCTCGAACTCGCTGACGCGCCACAGCGTTGAATCCTCAAAATCTCGCATAGGTCGATGTTGGCGCCCGTGCTGCTGGCGGAGGTTCGCGGATGTACGCGGTGCAAGCATCTGTTTCGACCTGCAAAAGGTGCCGATGGGCCGCGCGCGCAGGCTAAGCTTGTTGACTTCGCCCACACCTGCCTGATGAACGATCGATTGAGTTCAGCGCCGACCGCCGCCACGGGTGGCCCGCGTTTAACCGTGCCCGCCGACACCTCTGTGCAGGGCAGTCCGCAGAACAGCCTGCCACGCGGTCTGCGGCTTGGCAGCTTCGAGATCGAGCGCGTGCTCGGGCGCAGCAGCAGCACGGTCGTCTATTTCGCGACCGACCACGCGCTGGCCATGCCTGTGGCGATTCAGGAGTACCTGCCCGCGCGCCTGGTGCGCCGCGATGCGGGCCTGCATTTGCGCGCAGCCGAGCCTTGGCATGACGACGTGATCGCGCGCGGCCGTCGCGCCTTCATCGACGAAGCCCGCATGCTCGCGCATTGCGACCACCCGGCGCTGGCGCGCGTGACCCACCTGTTCGAGGCGCTCGGCAGCGTCTACCGTGTGATGCCGGTCTATGCCGGCCGACGCCTGGTCGAGTTGCGCAACGAGATGACCGGCGCCCCCGACGAGGCGGCTCTGCGCGCGCTGCTCTACCCCTTGCTCGGCGCGATCGAGGTGATCCACCGCGGTGGTCAAGCGCACGGCGGGGTCTCGCCGACAAACATCTTGTTGCTCGCCGATGACCGCCCGCTGCTGCTTGGCCCCGGCGCCGCCGGCCACGAGATCGGCAGCGACCTGGTCGATTCGTTGATGGCTACGCTCGAACCCGCATCGGGCGCTGCCGCTCCCGCGAGCGCCGAGGCCGGCATGCTGCCCGTCGGCGCGTCACGCGACCTGTGCGCACTCGCCGAGACCCTGCGTTTTTGCATCACCGGCGAAGCACTCTCGCCACCCGGCACGCTGCGCCCGCGCGAGCCACTGGCCGACGCGATCGCACGCAAATATCCGCCCGAGGCACGACCGCAGTACGGCCCCGCGCTGCTCGGCACGCTCGACGCTGCACTCTCGCCCTTCGCCGAAGACCGCCCGCTGACCGCCGCACAGTTTCGTGACTGGCTCGAGCGCGGCGTGCCGGGCGGACCGATCCGCGTGGCGCCGGCGCCTCGGCCCGCTTCGCCCGAGCCGGCGCGCGCTCCGAATCACCAACTGGCATCCGATGCTGCAGCCGATACCATCTTCGATGCGAGAGAACCGATGGCGCCGTGGCCCGACCCGCTCAGCGGTTTGACCGGCGACCCGATCACGCCGGAGCGGCCACCGTGGGTGCCGCCGCCGCTGCCACAATTGCAAAACGCCTCGACCGCGCTTGCCCGGCAACGCAAACTGCTGATCGCCGCGGGTTGTGCGGTGGTCGCCGGGGTCGGGCTCGCTGTCACGGCAGTCTGGTGGAACAC
>JANLUW010000211.1:0-2823 GCA_031363645.1 Rhizobacter sp.
ATTATCGCGGCGCCGGTCTCAGCTCGCCAGCTTCGACAGATCGGCGACGCGGTTCATCGCAGCGTGCAGAGTGGCAAGCAGGCCGAGGCGGTTGGCGCGCAGTGCGGGGTCTTCGGCGTTGACCATGACCGACTCGAAGAAGGCGTCGACGGGAGTCTTCAGCGCAGCGAGCGCCTGCAATGAGGCGGCGTAGTCGCCACGCTCGAAGGCGGCATTGGCATGCGGTTCGACCTTTTGCAATGCAACCGCCAATGTTCTCTCCGCCGGTTCTATCAGCAGCGCTTCATCGAACTGAGGCCTCACCTTTTTCAACGACTTTTTGAGGATGTTGGCTACTCGCTTGTTTGCCGAAGCCAATGCAGGCGCCTCAGGCAAACTGGCGAAGCTCAGGACTGCAGCGAGCCGCTTACCGTGGTCACTGGGAACGTCGTTCACTTGATGCACGGCATCCACATGACTTTCGGGAAAGCCGCGGTCTCGCCAATAACCAATGGCACGCTCGTTGATAAACATGTCCACTTGCACGACCTTTGAAATTTTGTGCCCCTCCCAAACGACCTCTTGTTCTAACAAACCTGCGGGGAAGACAGCGAAGGCCATTCCGATCAGCTCAAATTGGCTCAAGGGCAAGTCGTTCTCTACCAAAAGACGAACGACACCGAGCGCATGCCGACGTAAAGCGAACGGGTCTTTGTCGCCGGTCGGCAATTGGCCGATGCCGAACAAGCCGACCAGCGTCTCCAATTTGTCGGCCAGCGCGACGACCACGCCGACCTTGCCGCGCGGCAAGCTGTCGCCCGCGAAGCGCGGCTTGTAGTGGTCTTCAATGGCCTCGGCAACCGATCTGCTTTCGTTGTCGTGCAGCGCGTAGTAGCCGCCCATGACGCCTTGCAACTCGGGAAACTCGCCGACCATGTCGGTCAGCAGATCGGCCTTCGCGAGCACTGCGGCGCGGTCTGCGTCGCCACTGATCTTCTCGTGGGCGAATGCGCTGTCAGCAATGCTGTTCGCAATCGCTTGCACGCGCTTCGTTCGCTCGCCCTGCGACCCGAGCTTGGCGTGATAAACAACCTTGTCGAGCGCCGCGACGCGCGATTCGAGCGACTTCTTTTGATCTTGGTCGAAGAAAAATTTCGCATCCGCCAAACGCGGTCGCACGACGCGCTCGTTGCCTTCGATCACGCGGCTCGGGTCAGCCGGCGTGATGTTGCTGACGATCAGAAACTGGTTCGTCAGCCGGCCGGCCGCATCAAGCAGCGGAAAGTATTTTTGGTTCGCCTTCATCGTCAAAATCAGGCACTCGGGCGGCACCGTGAGAAACGCTTCCTCGAACTTGCAGAGCAGCACGTTGGGCCGCTCGACGAGCGCGGTCACTTCGTCGAGCAGCGCGGCGTCGTCGATCGGCGTCAGGCCTTGCTTCGCGGCGGCTGCTTGAAGTTGACGAGCGATTGCGTCGCGGCGCTTGTCGAAGCTCGCGATCACGGCGCCTTGCGTTTCGAGCTGCTCCGCGTATTGGTCGGCGTGCGTCAACTCGATCGGGTCGACAGCCGCCTCGAAGCGGTGGCCGTGCGTCGTGCGGCCGGCTTGCAGGCCGAGCACGCCGATCGGCACGACGGCATCGCCGTGCAGCGCGACCAGCCCGTGCGCAGGGCGCACGAAGTTGACGCTGCTCCAGCCGTCGGCGAGTTGGTACTGCATGACTTTCGGGATCGGCAATTTTGCGAGTGATTCGTCGAGCGCCTTCTGCAAACCTTCGGCAAGCGTCGCGCCGGTGACGACGCTGTCGAAAAACAGCGCTTCGGCTTTGCCGTCCAGCTGGCGTTTGAGTTGCGACACCACCGACGCGTCAGCGCCGACGCTGGCGAGCTTCTTGAGCAGCGCGGGCGTGGCCTCGCCGGCCGCGTTCAGGCCGACTGCTACCGGCATCAGCTTCTGCGACACCGCCTTGTCGGCCGCCTGCGCGTTCACCGCGGTGACATGCGCGGCCAGGCGACGCGGTGATGCGAACGGCGTGACGACCGACGCATCGGTGGCGAGGCCTTGCGCTTTGAGGCCGGCGGCGAGCACGCTGGCAAATGCTTCGCCGAGTTTCCTCAACGCCTTCGGTGGCAACTCTTCGACGAACAGTTCCACGAGCAAATTCTTCATAGTCATGCTCATGCGGCTTTCCTCGCCATCGCCGCACCGACTTCTTGGCCCCAAGCTTTCGGCGCCATCGGGAAGCCCAGGCGCTCTCGACTCTCGAGATAGCTCTGCGCCACCGCCCGCGCCAAATTGCGAATGCGGCCGATGTACGCGGCGCGTTCGGTCACGCTGATCGCGCCGCGCGCGTCGAGCAAATTAAAACTGTGGCCCGCCTTGAGCAATTGCTCGTAGGCTGGCAGCGCCAACTGCTGCGCCATCAAATGCTTCGACTGTTCCTCGTGCGCGCCGAATGCGACAAGCAAGAACTCTACATCGCTGTGCTCGAAGTTGTAGGTGCTCTGCTCGACCTCGTTTTGCTTGTAGACATCGCCATAGGTCAGCGGGCCATTCGGGCCATCGGTCCACGTCAGGTTGTAGACGTTGTCGACGCCTTGCAGGTACATCGCGAGCCGCTCTAAGCCATACGTGATCTCGCCGGTGATCGGCTTGCAATCGATGCCGCCGACCTGCTGGAAGTAAGTGAACTGCGTCACCTCCATGCCGTTCATCCAGACCTCCCAGCCGAGGCCCCAACAGCCGAGCGTCGGGTTCTCCCAGTCGTCTTCGACGAAGCGCACGTCGTTTGATTTAAGGTCGAAGCCGAGCGCTTCGAGCGAGCCGAGGTAGAGCTCGAGGATG
>JANLUW010000217.1:0-4111 GCA_031363645.1 Rhizobacter sp.
ACGATCGTTTTCTTCGGTGGATTCGACAGCTATATCGAGGAGCTGACTTCCGCTTTCATCTATCTGCGCGATGCCGGCTACGACGTCATCGCTTTCGATGGTCCGGGCCAAGGTGGAGCGCTCGACGAAGCAGGCCTGCCCATGACCGCAGATTGGCACAAGCCGGTGAGTGCGGTCCTCGATCACTTCGAGGTTGAGGGGGTGGCGCTGGTTGGTCTGTCGCTGGGCGGATGTCTGGCACTGCGTGCTGCAGCGCTGGAGCCTCGGGTGACGCGTGTGGTCGCCTACGACGTTCTCGCCAATTTTCTTGACAGCATCCTGCGACAGATCGGTACGCTGCGGCGCGCCTCTCTGAAAGTGCTTCTGAGACTGAACGCCGCGGAGGCAGTGGATGGGGTGGTCGAGCGAGTGGCCCGGAAGAGCCCGGTCGTTCGGTGGGGTATCGAGCAAGGCATGCGGGTGACTGGCACAAGGTCTGCCTTTGACTTCCTTCGAATGAGCGTGCGCTTCCGGACAAGCAACGTCTCGGCGTTGATCACCCAGGATGTCTTGTTGTTGGCCGGAAGCGAAGATCACTATGTCCCGATGGCGCAGTGGTACGACCAGATAAGGATGCTCGGCAACGCCCGCTCGATCACCGCGCGGCTTTTTACTCGCAGTGAGTGCGCGCAGAACCATTGCCAGGTCGGCAACTACGGTCTGGCCCTCAGAACCATCGTCAATTGGCTGGATGAAACGCCGCTTGGCGATGCGCGCCTTCGTTCGCTCGTGCCGAGTGGGAGGGGCGTCTGAATGGATCACAAAGACCCCACGCCAGATCAGATCCCTGGCAAAGCAGGTGTGACGCGAAATGTCCTGCGCCTGATTTCAGTCTTGCTGGTGTTGCTTCCGCAGTACCGCGCGTTGCGCCGATTTTCCCCAGGCACCTCGGACACCGCAGCGCCGGACCGGTTCGCCGCAAGCCTGGTGGCGCTGGGCCCGACCTTCGTCAAGTTGGGTCAGATGCTGAGTACGCGCCCGGACGTGATGCCGCAGGCCTATGTGGACGCACTCTCCCGCCTTCAGGAGCACGGCCCTGAGGTGCCGCGCCAGGTGGTTTACGCCACGATCAGGAATGAACTCGGCAAGCCGGTCGAAGAGCTGTTCGCCGCATTCGAGCCCGAGCCGGTTGCCGCTGCGTCGCTGGCGCAGGTGCATCGGGCCACACTGATGGACGGCTCCGTCGTCGCCGTCAAGGTCCAGATGCCCGATCTCGAACGCCTCGATTGCCGCGACCTGGACGCCATGGAGGCGGGGATGGCGTGGCTGTATCGCTTGTGTCCGCGGCGCATGCGGCGGACCAACCTGCGGGCGTTTCTCGCGGAGTTCCGTCGCTACACGCTTCAGGAGCTGGACTTCTCGCAGGAAGGCCGCGTCATCGACCGCTTCCGTACAAATTTTCAAGGCCGCGCAGACGTCAAATTTCCGACCGTCTTTTGGAGCCATTCAAGCCAACGAGTCTTGACAATGAGCTGGGTCGACGGGCTGCGCCTCCATGAGGCCGCCCAGTCGCTCGACGCGGATGAAAAACAGCGGCTCGTCGTGCTTCTCGTCGACGTCATGCTGCAGATGTTCGTCTCAGATGGATTGTTCCACGCCGACCTTCATCCGGGAAACATCGTCTTTCAACGCGACGGCAGCTTCACGCTGCTCGACTTCGGCATGTACGGGGAGTTGACCGAGCGTCAACGGGACCGATTCATCCTGTATTGGTTCGCGGTGGTCCAGCGCCAGACCCGGCGCGCCTTTCACCATTTCAAGGCGCAGACGCAACCGTTACCGGGCGCAAACGAAGAAGCGTTCTTCGCTCGCTTCGCGACACTCGCCGAGAAGTTCTATTCGTCCCCCTTGAGCGAGATGAGCTTCACGAAGGTCTACCTCGACATGATGATGGCGGGCTACGAGCACGGGTTCGTCTTTCCGAGCGAGCTGATGCTGCACGCCAAGGCCCTCACGACGGCGGAGGCGCTCATCTTCGTGCTCGCGCCCGATGCACGATTCGAGCAGCTTTCCCGGCCCTTCATCGCGCGCGAGTACGCCGCACGTGCCGGGTCGCTTGATCTTCTCAGGCGGCGCTTCACTCAGCTGGCTCCGGAGCTCTTGCTTCTCGGAGAGATGCTGCCGCCGGAGGCGCTCGACGAGACCTGGGACTGGGAGGCAACCGTCGACGTTTTCGGCGAGATGCGCGATCTGCTCGAGAGCACGGTCCGCCGTGCACTGGAAGGTGGAGGATTCTGGCAGGCGCTGGTCGAACGGCATGGCGAGGCGGCGCTGAAGACGACAACGCTTGACGTGTCGGCCAGTGAGCTCATGAAGCAGACATGGGCTCGCTACTATGAACTCGAACCCACGGTGGCGATCCAGCCCACGCTGGGCGCGGTGTTCAGCACCCACGCGGCCGCCCTGATTCTCGCGATGCACGAAACGCTACTTCGGCATGGCGTCGCCGCGGCAGAATCACATCGGCCGATCTACGACATTGGGTGGAGCGTCTATCGGCAAATGGCCGAGCCGCCGTTGCTAATCGCCAGCGCGTTTACGCGCGACCCCCGCAAGCGCCTCAAGCTCGCGACGGATCTGTTCCGCAGCTTCCCCTTTGGTTCCCCGAGCTACGCTTGGCGCGATGTCTCGAGCCCGGACGGCGCCATCGCCTTCGATTGCGTGAAGTGCCCCGTCGCCGAGTTCTTCGCCAGCCACAACGCATCAGAGGTTTGCGTTCAGACGTTTTGCCGGCTCGACTTTCCGCTGGCGCAGACATGGGGCGGGCAACTCGAGCGAAACGGCACGATCGCGTCGGGCGCGGAGCACTGTGACTTCCGCTGGTATCCACGCAGCGCATCAGTCGCGCTCGCACCCGCAACGCCAAGCGGCTTGGCCGGGGTCTCCTGATGTGCTTCTCTGCCACGGCGAGCTTCTCTGCGGGTGCACTGCTGCTCGGGATAGGCGCGCTCACGCTGAAATCGGTGAAGCGTCGTCGCGAGTGGCTGTTCGCCTCCATCCCGTTGCTGTTCGCGATCCAGCAACTGATCGAGGGCGTGATCTGGCTGACCTTCAGCGCTGACGCGCCGCTGCTGAACACGGTGATGACGCACGCGTATTCGTTCTTCTCGCATGTGCTGTGGCCGGTCTACCTGCCGGTGGCTGTGCTGATGATCGAGCCGCCCGGTGGACGCCGGCGCACGCTGACGGCGCTTGTTTTGGCGGGATCCGCTGCAGGTGCCTATCTGCTGTACGTGCTCGTGGCCTTCCCGGTGGTATCGCGGCCGACAGGCCTGCACGTCGAGTATGACTCGCCGCATTTCTTTGCCGCAGCAGTGATGACGCTGTACCTGGTTTCGACCACCGTGAGCCCGCTGCTGTCCACGCTTCGAGGCGTGAAGGTCTTCGGCGCTCTGGCGCTGCTGTCGTTTGGCGCGGCCTACTACTTCTACGCGACTTGGTTCATCTCGGTGTGGTGCTTCTTCGCTGCCTTGCTGAGCACTGTCATCTACATCCACTTTGCGTGGCGACCCAACGAACGCTGCGGCTCGAAGTAGATGCGCAGAGTCCCGATCAACCCTGACACTTTGGAGAAGAGAACATGAGAAAACTACTGACAGCCCTGACCCTCACCGCGGCACTGACCCTCACCGGCTGCGGCTACAACACTTTTCAGACCAACGACGAGCAAGTCAAGGCGAGCTGGGCCGAGGTCATCAACCAATACCAGCGCCGCGCGGATCTGGTGCCCAACCTCGTCGCCACCGTCAAGGGGGAGGCGAAGTTCGAGCAAGACACGCTGACCAAGGTGATCGAAGCTCGCTCGAAGGCCACGTCGATCCAAGCCACCCCGGAACTGGTCAATGACCCCGCCGCGTTCCAGAAATTTCAGGCCGCCCAAGGCGAACTGACCGGCGCGCTGTCGAGGCTGATGGCGGTCTCGGATAACTACCCGAACCTGCGTGCGAACCAAGGCTTCCGCGACCTGTCAGCGCAGCTGGAAGGCACGGAGAACCGCATCACCGTGGCGCGCAACCGGTACATCAAGACCGTACAGGACTACAACGTAACCGTACGATCCTTCCCCTCCAAC
>JANLUW010000234.1:0-30506 GCA_031363645.1 Rhizobacter sp.
TTCTTTCAAGAGCTCGGCTTCGCCGGCAACGTCAACGACTTCTACGATGCCGACAACAGCTACCTGCACCGCGTGCTCGAAACGCGCCGCGGCATCCCGATCACGTTGGCGATCCTGTACATCGAGCTGGCGTCGCAAATCGGCCTGACGGCGCGAGGCGTCTCGTTCCCCGGTCACTTTTTGGTCAAGCTGCGCATGACCACCGGCAGCCAGCAGGGCGAGGTCGTGATCGACCCGTTCACCGGCCACTCGCTCTCGCGCGGCGAGCTCGACGAGTTGCTCGCGCCGTACAAGCGCAGCGGCGGGCTGCAAGACGAGTCCGACGTCCCGCTCGGCCTGTTCCTGCAGGCCGCGACGGCGCGCGAAGTGATCGCGCGCATGCTGCGCAATCTGAAAGAAATCCACCGCGGCGCACAAGACTGGCGGCGCCTGCTGCAGGTGCAGGAGCGCTTGGTCGTGTTGCTGCCGCAGGCATGGGAAGAGCGGCGCGACCGCGGGCTCGTGTGCGCGCAACTCGGCAACGACGCAGCGGCGGCACGCGACCTGTCGGCCTACCTCGAACACGCGCCCGATGCGAGCGACCGTGCCCGCGTCGCCGAACGCCTGGCCGCGCTCGGTGGCGGCGCCGGGTCGACGCGACTGCACTGAAGCGGCAAGGCGCATCGGTTGCGCCATCGGTGACCCGTAGAATTCCTGAAGTCTCCACCGGGTACGCGCCACCCCACGCCTCACCATGACTTTCACCTCTGCGCAACGTCAAACCCTGACCTGGATCGCTCTCAGCGCTGCGCTCGCCGTGTTGGTGTGGCTGCTCGGCCCGGTGCTCACGCCGTTCATCGTCGCTGCCGTGCTGGCTTATGTGCTGCACCCGTTGGTCGAGCGGCTCGCGCGTCGGCGCGTGCCGCGGGTCGTGGCGGCAACCATCGTCGAAATCGTCGCGATCGTGATCGTGCTGGCGGTGGTGCTGCTGATCGTGCCGATCCTGTCCAAGCAATTGCCGCTGCTGCGTGAGCAGATCCCGCTGCTGGCGGATCGCGCGAACACCCAACTCGCGCCGTGGCTCGCGCGCTTCGGCATCGATGTCGCGCTCGACACCGCCAGCATCAAGGAGTTCGTCCTTAAGTACCTCAACACCAACCTCGAAGACTGGACTGCAACCGCGCTGAGCTCGGCCCGCATCGGCGGCAGCATTCTGCTGGCAGTCGTCGGCAACGCGTTCCTGATCCCGATGGTGCTGTTCTACCTGTTGATGGACTGGAACAACCTGGTCGCGCGCATCGCCAGCCTGATCCCGCCGCGCGTACGCGAGCGCACCCATAGCTTCATCGACGAATGCGACAGCACGCTCGGCCAGTATTTGCGCGGGCAGCTGCTGGTGATGGTGGTGCTGGCGGCGTACTACAGCGCGGGCCTGGCGTTGTTCGGGTTCGATCTGGCCGTGCCGGTGGGCGTGTTCACGGGCCTGGCGGTCTTCATACCGTACGTGGGCTTCGGCCTGGGGCTGGTACTCGCGCTGATCTCGGCGGTGCTGCAGTTCACCGGCTGGCACGGGCTGATCGGCGTGGCGGTGGTGTTCGGCGTCGGGCAGCTGTTGGAGAGCTTCGTGCTGACACCGCGGCTGGTAGGTGAGCGCATCGGCATGAGCCCGCTGACGGTCATCTTCGCGTTGCTCGCTTTCGGCCACTTGTTCGGCTTCGTCGGCGTGTTGATCGCATTGCCGGTCAGCGCGGTTTTGGTCGTCGCGGTGCGGCGCATGCGCGTGGCTTACGTCGAAAGCGAGCTGTTCAAGGGATGAGGCAAATCCCGCTCGCCATCGGCATCGAGGCGCCGCGCACGTTCGAGACGTTCGTGCCCGGCGCGAACGCGTTGGTGATCGTGCACCTGCAGGCGCTCGGCGGGCAGGCGGCGCCTGTGTATTTGTGGGGAGCCAGCGGCGCGGGCAAAACACACTTGCTCGAAGCGCTCGTGCATCGCCTCCACGCCCAAGGCTTGCGCGCCGGCTGGTTCAGCGCGGCCGATCCGGCACCTTGGAACTTCGATGAATCCTGGTCGCTGATCGTGGTGGACCGCGCCGACGAACTCGATGCCGAGCAGCAGCATGCTGCGTTTTCGGTCTTCGTCGAGGCGACCATGCGTGGCGTGCCGTTGGTGGCCGCCGGCCGGGTGCCGCCGGTCGACCTGGCCGTGCGCGAAGACCTGCGCACGCGGCTCGGCTGGGGCCATGTGTTTGCCGTGCAACCCCTCGGCGAAGCCGAAGCGCGGGCCACGCTGCGCCGCGTGGCCGACCAGCGCGGCATCTTTCTGTCCGACGACGTGATGGACTACCTGTTGACTCGTTTCGCCCGTGACCTCAAGCACCTCGTCGCGCAACTCGACCGGCTCGATGCGTTCTCGCTTTCGACCAAGCGGCAGATCACCGTGCCGCTGCTCAAGCAGATGCTGTTCGAAGAGGGCGTGCGGTGAACGAAGCGCCGGGCCGTCCCAAGCCGGCCCGGATTCCCCCGGGCGATCGACCGACGTACCCGTCGGACGAGGGGCTCTCACTCTGCCTTTTCGATCTCGACGAGACGCTGCTGCCGATGGATTCGGACCATGCGTGGGGCGAGTTCATGGTCCGCGCCGGTTGGGTCGACGCAGCCGAGTTCGCGCGACGCAACGACGCGTTCTATGCGCAGTACCAGGCTGGAGAACTCGACATCTACGCGTACATCGCGTTCGCCACCACGCCGCTGCGCGCGCGCATCCGCGCAGAGATCGATGCCGCACACCGCCGGTTCATGGCCGAAGTGATCACACCGAAGATGCGCCCTCAGGCCTTGGAGCTCGTGCGTGAGCACCAGTCGCGCGGCGATCTGGTGGCCCTCGTCACCGCGACCAACGACTTCGTCACCACGCCGATCGCGCAAGCCTTCGGCATCGCCGATCTGCTGGCCGTGCGGCTCGCCCGGGACGCCGGGGGTACGATCACAGGCGGCATCGACGGCACGCCAAGCTACCGCGAAGGCAAGGTGACGCGGGTGCAGGCGTGGTTGGCCGAGCGCGGCAAAACCTGGGCCGACTTCGAGCGAATCAGCGTCTACAGCGACTCCGTGAACGACCTGCCGCTGCTCGAACGCGCGACCGATCCGGTCGCCACCAACCCGACGCCGGCACTGCTGCAAATCGCCGAGGCGCGCGGCTGGCGCGTGCTGAAGTTGTTCGACTGATCGAGAACGGACCCCAACTCGCAATGATCAAGAAATTTATCGACAAGTTGCTCGGCAAGGCGCCCAAAGTGACCGTCAACAAAGACAGCGGCGCCGCACCTGCGGGCAAGCGCGTCGAGGTGCCCAAGAGTGAGCACCAGATCGACCCGTCGCTGGTCGACGAACGCGCTGTCAAGGTCGTCAGCACGCTGGCCGACGCGGGCTACGTTGCCTATATCGTCGGCGGCGCCGTGCGTGATTTGCTGGTCGGCATGCGGCCAAAGGATTTCGACGTGGCGACCAACGCGACGCCCGAGCAGGTGAAAGCCTGCTTTCGCCGCGCCTTCATCATCGGCCGGCGCTTTCGCATCGTGCACGTGGTGTTCGGCCGCGGCCGGCAGGATCGCGGCCTCTCTGAAGTGATCGAGGTCTCGACCTTCCGCGCGATGGTCGACAACGCGGCTGCGGAACAGGTGACAGGCAACGAGAAGACGTCGAAAAGCGACCTCGCCGGCAAGAGTCATGTGGTCGATGCCGAAGGCCGGGTGCTGCGCGACAACGTCTGGGGCCCGCAGATCGACGACGCTGCGCGCCGTGATTTCACGATCAACGCGATGTACTACGACCCGGTCAAAGAGATCGTGGTCGATTACCACGGCGGCATCAAGGACGTTCAGCGCAAGCTGCTGCGCATGATCGGCGACCCGGTTACGCGCTACCGCGAAGACCCGGTGCGCATCATCCGCGTCGTGCGTTTCGCGGCGAAGCTCGGCTTTGAGATCGAGGCCAAGACACGCGCGCCGATCAAGGAAATGGCCGCGCTGCTCGACAACGTGCCGGCCTCGCGCACCTTCGACGAAATGATCAAACTGCTGCAGACCGGCCACGCGCTGGCGAGCATCGGCGAGCTGCGTAAGCAAGGCCTGCACCGCGGCGTGTTCCCGGTGCTCGATGTCGCGCTCGACGAATCGCAGCGCCACGATGGCCGCGAAAAGTTCGTGCAACTCGCGCTTGCCGACACCGACCGCCGCGTGGGCGAAGGCAAATCGGTCGCGCCGAGCTTCATGCTCGCGTGCATGTTGTGGCATGACGTGCTCGATGGTTGGCAGAAGCTCAAGGCCAAAGGCGAGTCACCGTTCCCCGCGCTGCAGCAGGCCGTTGACACCGTGTTCGATGCGCGCATCGGCGACATCTCCGGCCGCGGCAAGCTCGCTGCGGACATGCGGGAGATCTGGTTGATGCAAACGCGCTTCGAGCGCCGCCAGGGCAACAGCGTGGCCACGCTGATCGAGCAACCACGCTTTCGCGCCGGCTTCGACTTTTTGCGGCTGCGCGGTGATGCCGGCGAGATCGACGCCGAGCTCGCGAACTGGTGGGAAGACTTCTCGCTCGCCGATGACGAAGGCCGGCGCGCGCTGCTTGATGCCGCGCGCACGCAAGGCGCGCCACGCCGCGTGCGCAGCAGCACGCCGAGGGTCGCGACCGCCGTGGATGCCGATGCCGACACCGGCCATGCGCCGGATGTCGAGTCGGATGAATCCGCAGCGACCGTTGAAGGCGATGCGCCGAAGAAGCGCCGTCGGCGTCGCCGCAAGCTGGCCGGCGCCGAGGGCAACGATTCGGCCACACCGGTCGACGTCAATCCGCCGAATCCGTCGCGCGACTTTTGAACCGGAGGTCGCGTGTGAGCGAGCCCGAATCCGCCGGCTTGAACGCCCCGGCCGTTGCAAATATCAAGACTGCGCTGAATGCGTGGATCGCGGCCGGCCGCATTGCCGGCGCGGTTGTGATGGTCGAGCGCAACGGCGTGGTCGGGCTGTTCGAGGCGGTCGGCGCGCAAGACCCGGCGCGCGGCATCGCGATGCGCACGGATTCGATTTTCCGCATCTACTCGATGACCAAGCCGATCGTTTCGGTCGCGCTAATGCAACTCGCCGAGCGCGGCGAGGTGCTGCTGCGCGAACCGATCGCGAAGTACCTGCCCGAGTTCGCAAAGACAAAGGTCGGGCTGCGCGCCAGCGCACCGAAGCGCGCCATGACAGTTCATGACCTGCTGCGCCACACCGCCGGGCTGACCTACGAGTTTCACCCGCCATCGGCGGTGCGCAGGCGCTACACCGAGGCGAAGCTGTACTCGCGCCAACGGAGCAACGCCGAGCACGTGGCGCTGCTCGCGAGCCTGCCGCTCGCGCACGAGCCGGGCTCGGTCTGGGACTACAGCCGCGCGACCGATGTGTTGGGCCGCCTCGTCGAAGTGATCGCCGGAGCGCCGCTCGGGGTGCACCTGAAGGCCGCGGTTTTTGAGCCGCTCGGCATGGTCGACACCGGCTTCTCGGTACCGGCCGACAAGCACCATCGCCTCGCCGAGCCGCTGGCCACGCCGCCCGATGGCATGCCGCTGGTGCCGGTGTTCGACCCGCGTGTGGTGGTGCCGTCGCAGAACGGCGGCGGCGGGTTGATGTCGACTGCGGCGGACTACGCGCGTTTCGTGCGCATGCTCGCCAACGGCGGCCACTTGGGCGGCGCGCGCCTGCTCGGCCGCAAGACCGTCGAGTTCATGACCGCCGATCACCTCGGCCCGATCCCGCGCGCCAACGACCTGCTGCCGCCCGGCCACGGCTTCGGCCTCGGCTTCGCTGTGAAAACGGCGCTGGGCGAGCACACCGAGCCGGGTTCGGTCGGCAGTTATGGCTGGAGCGGCGCGGCCGGCACGGCATTTTTCGTCGACCCTGCGGAGCGCATGTTCGCGATCATCCTGACGCAAGCGCCGGGCTTGCTCGACGATGTGCGCGAGCTGTTCCGGCAATCGGTGTATGCGGCGATCGAGTGACGTCTCGTACATCGCGCTCGGCGCCAATCTCGGCGATGCGCGCGCCGCGCTAGACGCCGCCTTCGTCGCCCTCGCGTCGCTGCCCGGCACGACGCTGCACGCCGCGTCATCGCTTTACCGCACAGCGCCGATCGATTCGAGCGGCCCCGACTACTTGAACGCCGTCGTCAGGCTCGACACGCGCCTCGCGCCTGTCGCGCTGCTGGCCGAATTGCAACGCATCGAGCTCGCCCACGGCCGCGAGCGTCCGTACCGCAACGCGCCGCGCACGCTCGATCTCGACCTGCTGTTGTACGGCCGGCGGCACATCGCGACGAAGGCCCTGAACGTGCCGCACCCGCGCCTGCAGCAGCGCGCTTTCGTGCTGTTGCCGTTGGCCGAAATCGCGCCGTGCCTGTCGATACCGGGCCTCGGCGCGGTGGCTGATCTGCTGCCGCAGGTGGCCGGCCAACGCATCGATAAACTGGCGCCATGCTGAACACCTTGCCCGTTTCGCTGCAGACCGTGCTGCTGCTCGCCGCCTCGAATGTCTTCATGACGTTTGCCTGGTACGGCCACCTGAAAAACCTCGCCGACAAGCCCTGGTACCGGGCCGCCATCATCAGCTGGGGCATCGCATTGTTCGAGTACCTGCTGCAGGTGCCGGGCAACCGCATCGGCTTCGCGGGCGGCATGAGCCTGGCGCAGTTGAAGATCACGCAGGAGGTGATCACGCTCGCGGTCTTTGTACCGTTCGCGATGCTCTACATGGACCAGCTCTTAAAGCTCGATTTCGTTTGGGCGGGCCTGTGCATGGTGGGCGCGGTCTACTTCACCTTTCGCAGCTGATGCCGAACACCTCGCCGCTGCATCGCTTACGCTACATCGCGATCGAGGGCCCGATCGGCGTTGGCAAGAGCACGCTCGCGCGCAAGCTCGCGGCGCACCTCGGTGCCGATCTGCTGCTGGAACAAGGGCACGAAAACCCGTTTCTCGATCGTTTCTACAAAGACATGCCGGGCTATGCGTTCCAGACCCAGCTCGCGTTCCTGTTCCAGCGCGTCAAGCAGATGCAGGCCGTGGCGCAGCCGAGCATGTTCGCAAACGCGGTGATCGCTGATTTCCTGTTCGCGAAAGACGCCATCTTCGCGCGGCTCAACCTCAGCGACGACGAATTCCGTCTGTACATGCAGATGTACGACCAGGTGGCGCCGCAAGTGCGCGAGCCCGACCTCGTGATCTGGCTGCAGGCCGCACCGCCGACGCTGCTGGGGCGCATTCACCGCCGAGCAATCCCGATGGAACAAGGCATCGCGCCCGACTACCTGCAGCGGCTTTGCGACGCTTATGTCGAGTACTTCCACGGCTATGAGGGTGCACCGGTTTTCGCGGTCGGCACCGAGCATTTCGACCCGGTCGACAGCGATGCCGATTTCGCGGTGTTTCTTGAGCGGCTGGCTGCTTTTCGCGGGCGGCGTGAGTTCTTCAATTCGCACGTTGAGATCCCGTTCGGCTGACGTACGGCGCTTACACTCCCGCCGGACTAAATTGACGACGGAACCGCAGTGCTCGCGGTTTCGCGGAACGGGAGTGCACCATGCTGTTCGGCAAGCTGCTGCCGCGTGAAGGCAATTTTTTCGAGTTGTTCAACCAGCACGGTGACTTTATCGTCTCGGGCGCGCGTTCGTTCATCTTGCTGATCCAGAACTATGCCGACCCCGCGTTGCGCGAGAAGTACGCGAACGAAGTCGGCACAGCCGAGCGTGGTGCCGACCGTATCACCGCCGAGGTGAACCGGCTGCTGCACAAGACCTTCATCACGCCGATCGACCGCGAGCAGATCCACGGCCTGATCAACGCGATGGACGACATCCTCGACCTGTTGCAAGACGCATCGGAAACCATGTCGCTCTACGACGTGCGCGCGATGACCGAGGATATCTTGCGCCTCGGCGACATCAGCGCCAAGTGCTGCGAGCGGGTGCAGCACGCGGTTTCGCTGCTGCCCAAGATCAGCCGGGCCGACGTGGCCGAGGCGGCGATCAAGACCTGTGAAGAAATCGACAAACTCGAATCCGATGCCGACCGCGTGATGCGATCGGCGATGTCGAAACTTTTCCGCGAAGAGAACGATGTGCGCGAGCTGATCAAGCTGAAGGCGATCTACGAGTTGCTGGAGTCGATCTCCGACCGCTGCGAAGACGTGGCCAACCTGATCGAAGGCGTGGTCCTCGAGAACTCCTGATCCATGACCGCTGTTCAAACCGCGTTCTGGGTCGTCGTGTTGCTGGTCGTGCTGGCGGTCGCGTTCGATTTCATGAACGGTTTTCACGACGCTGCCAACGCGATCGCGACCGTCGTTTCGACCGGCGTGCTCAAGCCCCAGCAGGCGATCGTTTTCGCAGCATTTTTCAACGTGCTGGCGATCGCCATCTTTCACCTGAACGTCGCGGCGACGATTGGCAAAGGCATCGTGATGCCGGGTGTCGTCGATCACCATGTGGTGTTCGGCGCATTGATCGGTGCGATCTTCTGGAACGTCGTGACCTGGTGGTACGGCATTCCGTCGAGCTCGTCGCATGCGCTGATCGGCGGCATCGTCGGTGCGGTGATCGCGAAGGCCGGCGCGGGCCCGCTGATCGCCGCCGGACTCTGGAAGACCGTGCTGTTCATCTTTCTTTCACCGTTGCTCGGCTTCCTGCTCGGCTCGCTGCTGATGGTGCTCGTGGCGAACCTGTGCCGGCGCACCTCGCCGCTGCGGGTCGACAACCTGTTCCGCCGTTTGCAGCTCGTGTCGGCCGGCCTGTACAGCCTCGGTCACGGTGGCAACGACGCGCAGAAAACCATTGGCATCATCTGGATGCTATTGATCGCGAGCGGCTACTCGAATGCGAGCGACGCGTTGCCGCCCGGCTGGGTGATCTGGGCCTGCTACCTCGCGATCGGCGCCGGCACGATGTTCGGCGGCTGGCGCATCGTCAAGACGATGGGCCAGAAGATCACCAAGCTCAAACCCGTTGGCGGCTTCTGCGCCGAAGCGGGTGGGGCGATCACGCTGTTCCTCGCGACCGCTCTCGGCGTGCCGGTCTCGACCACGCACACGATCACCGGCGCAATCGTCGGTGTGGGTTCGGTGCAGCGCGCGTCGGCGGTGCGGTGGGGCGTGGCGGGCAACATCGTGTGGGCATGGGCCTTCACGATACCGGCCTCGGCGTTGGTGGCCGGAGTCTTCTACTGGATCGGACGGGTGGTCTTGCCCTGATTTGTCTCGGCGGCGTACTCGAAGTAGCGCTGGGCGCTGAACGCGAGGGTGGCCATCAGGACACCGCCGCCGATGATCAGCGCGGCGCCGATACCGATCACGGTGCCCCAGTTCATGCGGTGATCGGGGCCGTTCGGGTTGAAGCGAGCGTTCCACTTTTCGTCGGACGTGAGGCCGTGGACGATGGCGCTCAGCATCGCGATGGAGAGCGTCACGCCCAGCAACGGAATCAGCACCCATGCCAAGTGGTCGTCGGTGCCCAGATGGCGCATGCGTTGCACGCCGTACAGGCCGACCGTGCTCGGCACGATGAACAGCCAGCCCCACGGATCGCGAAAACCGTGGAGGTAGAAGCGGTGCAACCCGACGCTGCCGCCGATCAATGCGAGCCAGGTTGCAAGGGTCTTGGACTTGTAACCCTGCTGACTGCCGATGACGGTGCCGGTCGTCATGCGAGATCCCTGGCGTCGGCCGCATCGCCTTGGCCGAGCGCCTTTTGCATGATCACCACGTCGAGCCAGCGGTTGAACTTCCAGCCCGCCGACTTCACTACGCCAACATGTCCGAAGCCGAGCGTGCGGTGCACACCGATCGAGCCGAGGTTGGTCGAGTCACCGATCACGGCCAGCATCTGGCGTGCGCCGAGCGCTTCGCAGCGCGCCATGAGTTCGGCTAGGAGTAGCCGGCCGAGGCCTTGGCCTTTCGCGTCGTCAGCCAGGTAGAGCGAGTCCTCGAGACAGAAGCGATAGGCCTTGCGCGGGCGAAAGTGGTTGGCGTAGGCAAAGCCCAGCACCTCGCCGCCGCGCTCGATGACGATCCACGGCAGGGCCTTCGAAAGAACGTCGTCGCGACGACGCGCCATCTCGGCCTTGTCAGGCGCATCGAGCTCGAAAGTACCGGTGCCGTTGAGTACGTTGCGGCCGTAGATCGCAGTGATGGCAGGCAGGTCGGCGGTGGTGCTGGGGCGGATCAACAGGGCAGGCGTGTTCATCGGTATACCGCGGGGTTCAACCCCATCAGTTTACAATGCGCGTTTTCGTGGGTGGCCGGCCGGGTGGTCGACTCAGTGGTGGTTCGGATGGTTTAGGTGACCTGAAAAACGCCGCACCGACGAGCTTGTGGTCGATGGTTGGGATGCAGCCATTGATTCACAAGGGAGATCTGCCTCGACGAGGCGGGTCGTTCGATACTCAAGGAAATGTCATGGTTGTGATTCGTCTTGCTCGTGGTGGTGCCAAGAAGCGCCCGTTTTTCAACATCGTCGTCGCCGACTCGCGCACCCGCCGCGACGGCCGTTTCATCGAACGAGTGGGGTTTTACAACCCCGTCGCTTCGGGTGGCGAGCAGCCGTTGCGCGTCGCGTTCGACCGCATCGAGCACTGGACCAGCACCGGCGCGCAGATGTCGCCGACGGTGATGCGCCTGGTCGCGCAAGCCAAGACCGCGGTCTGAGTTGCGGCTCGATGCGTTGGGTGGGTCATCGGCGGTGAATGCCGCTGTTCGACCTGCCGGCGCAGACGCCGCCTGGCCTGACGACGCGATCGAAGTCGGTCGCATCGGCGAGCCTTGGGGTTTGAAAGGCTGGGTCAAGGTCCAGCCTTTCGCAGCCGACCCGCAGGCATTGTTTTCATCGCGCGCCTGGTTCCTGCTGCCGTCCGAGAAGGCAGGCCCGTTGCGGCCTGCTGCCGGCACCGCAGCGATCCCATCGCTTCTCAAAATTACGCAAGTCAAAGACCACGGCGACGTGGTCGTGGCCCTCGCGCAGGAAGTGCCTGACCGGAATACGGCCGAGTCGCTGCGTGGTGCGCGCGTGTTCATTGGCCGCAGCAGTTTTCCGACGCCCGATCCGGACGAGTTCTATTGGGTCGATTTGATCGGCTTGAACGTGGTCAATCGCGATGCGATAAACTCGGCATCGTTGCTGGGCTGATCGACACCGGGCCGCACAGCGTGTTGCGCGTGGCGCCCGAGGTCTTGCCCGCTGGCATGAGCGCGCAGGAGGCTGAGCGGCTGATCCCGTTCGTCGGCGCGTATGTCGATGCGGTCAGCCTGGAAAATAAGTTGATGACCGTCGACTGGGGCTTGGACTACTGATCTAACGATGACAACCCCCACGTCGCTTCGCTCCTGCCCCCCGTGGGGACAGTCAGCCGCCTTGGGGCGGCCCGGCACCGGCTGAAGCCGTATGCGCTTCGACATCATCACGCTGTTCCCCGACTTGTTCGCGCCGCACCTGACGCAGGGCGTCACGCGGCGCGCGTTCGAGTCGGGACAGGTCGACGTTCACCTCTGGCCGCTGCGTGACTTCGCCGACAACGCCTATCGCCGGGTCGACGACCGTCCGTATGGCGGCGGGCCGGGCATGGTGATGCTGGTCGAGCCACTGGCGCGCGCTCTCGCAGCGGTGCGCGAAGCGCGCGCAGATGCGACGCCCGCTCCGGTCGTGCACTTCACGCCGACCGGGCGCCGCATCGATCAAGCCGTGGTGCGTGAGTTCGCGGCATCGCCCGGTGCGCTGTTGCTGTGCGGGCGCTATGAAGGCATCGACCATCGTTTCATCGAGCGGCATGTCCACATCGAACTGAGCCTCGGCGATTTCGTGCTGTCGGGCGGCGAGTTGCCGGCACTCGCGCTGCTTGATGGCGTCGCGCGGCTGCAGCACGGCGTGCTCGGCGATGCGCAATCGCACCAGCAAGACAGCTTTGAGAACGGCCTGCTCGACTGCCCGCACTATTCCCGGCCCGAGGTGTTGGACTCGGGCGATGGCGAGCGCCCCGTTCCCGCGGTGCTGCTGTCGGGCCACCATGCCGACATCGCCCGCTGGCGCCGCGAGCAGTCTCTCGCGCTCACTGCAATGCGACGCCCCGATCTGCTCGCAGCAGCGCGCGCATCGGATCGGCTGACCCCCGCCGACGAGATGTACTTGGCGAGCCTCGTGCGATAATCTGAGGCTGTTCGATCCTCTGCTCCGCCGAAGCTCCGACCCGCCTGACCCAGGTCAGCGGCCTCACCGCTTCACCCAACTCCATCAACGCGCGCTGGCAAGATCACTTAGGAGCTTTCCATGGACCTGATCCAAACCCTCGAGCACGAGGAAATCGCTCGGCTGAACAAGACCATTCCGCCGTTCGCGCCGGGTGACACCGTGATCGTCAGCGTCAAGGTCGTCGAGGGCACGCGCAAGCGGGTCCAGGCGTTCGAGGGTGTCGTGATTGCTAAGCGCAACCGCAGCTTGAACTCCAGCTTCATCGTGCGCAAGATCTCCAGCGGCGAGGGCGTGGAACGCACATTCCAGCTGTACAGCCCGCTGATCGCGTCGATCGAAGTTAAGCGCCGCGGCGATGTACGCCGTGCCAAGCTGTACTACCTGCGCAGCCGCTCGGGCAAGTCGGCTCGAATCAAAGAAAAGTTGGGATGAACGCCTCGAGGCAGTTCGCTGCCTTGAATCAGGGGCCGCCTCTTCAGGGCGGCCTTTTGCGTTGCAGATCTCCACACCACCATGGCCATCGGTTTCGACCCGCAAGCGTTTCCTATCACCGGCATCGACGATCACCTCCCAGCGTTGACTGCCGAGGCGTTGGGTTCGGCCGCGGTGCGCCAGCGCTTTCTGGTGCCGCCGGTTTGGGCGCCCGAGGTCAAGAACGAGCCGCGCTTCAACGACCGCTCGCCAACGCATGCGTCGGTGTTGGTCGCACTCGTCGAACGCGATGAGTTGACCGTGCTGCTCACCCAGCGCACCGAGCACCTGAACGATCACCCCGGGCAGGTGAGCTTCGCCGGCGGCCGCGTCGAGCCGACCGATACCGATGCTGCCGCCACGGCGCTGCGCGAAGCACACGAAGAGATTGGCCTCGAAGCATCGTTCGTCGACGTGCTAGGCGCGATGCCGACCTACACCACGGGCAGCGGCTTCATCGTCACGCCGGTCGTCGCGCTGGTGCGCCCAGGCTTCACGGTCGCGGCCGACCCGTTCGAGGTGGCCGACGTGTTCGAGGTGCCGCTGACCTTTCTGATGAACCCGGCCAACCACCGCCGCCACGCCGTCGAGATGAACGGCGCGCATCGCGAGTTTCTGTCGATGCCTTACGACGGCGTCGACGCGCAAGGCTTGCCGCGCCGCCACTTTATCTGGGGTGCCACTGCGGCAATGCTGCGCAACCTCTATCGATTTCTCGCGGCTTGAGCGTCGGTCTGCGTCGGTATCATCGGGGGGCATGAGTTTCTTTGCCGTTCTGTTCGCGCTGCTGATCGAGCAACTCAAACCACTGCCGCGCGGCAACGTGGTGCACGACACGTTGACCGGCTGGATGCACTGGACCGGACGCAACTTCGACGCCGGGCGCGATCACCACGCGTGGGTGGTGTGGGGCATCACCTGCGTGGTTCCTGCGCTGGTCGCGTGGGGCATTTACTTCGGCCTCGCGCACTTCAGTGTGCTGCTCGCGCTTGCATGGAACGTCGCGGTGCTGTACCTGACGCTCGGCTTTCGACAGTTCAGCCACTACTTCACCGACATCCGTGACGCGCTCGACCGCCGTGATGAAACCGAGGCACGCCGCCTGCTCTCGGAGTGGCGCCATCTGGATGCGAGCGAGTTGCCGCGCACCGAGTTGCTGCGCCATGTGATCGAACAGTCGCTGCTCGCCGCACACCGCCATGTGTTCGGTGTGTTTTTCTGGTTCGTGCTGCTGTCGTCGTTCGGCCTCGGGCCGGCGGGCGCGGTGCTGTACCGCATGGCCGAGTTGGCGAGCCGTTACTGGGCCTTCAAGAGCCGCACCATCGATGCGCCGGTGAACGACCGTTTGTCGAACCTGTCGCAAAGGCTGTTCAACGTGCTCGATTTCGTGCCCGCGCGGATGACCGCATTCGGCTTCGCGGTGGTCGGTAACTTCGAGGAGGCGATCACCGTCTGGCGCCGCGACGCGGGCCTCTGGAAGCAGCCCAACGAGGGGATCATCCTCGCCGCGGCTTCGGGCGCCGTCGGCGTGCAACTGGGCGGGAGTGCGGCGCCGGGCGTGACACCCGATCGCTCGCAGACCTTCGAGGCTGGTGTTTTGCCGGATGCCGTGGTCGCTGAGGGCTCGACACCGGGGCTCCTGCCGGTCATCGGCCACCTGCGCAGCGTGGTCGGGCTGGTTTGGCGCTCGGTGGTGTTGTGGATGATGCTGCTCGCGCTACTGTCGCTCGCTAATCTGGTGGGTTAGGGTCACCCTAACGCCGGTCGACCAGTTCGCTCAAGATCTCGCCGTAGATCCTGTACCTCGATTCGCTGATTTCGCCCCGCGCCAGCGCTGCCCGCACGCCACAGCCGGGTTCGTGTAAGTGGGTGCAGTTGTAGAAGCGGCAGACCGATGCATGCGCGCGCAGGTCGGGCATCAGCGAGGGCAACTGGTTCGCGTCGATCTGGCGCAGGCCGAACTCCTGAAAACCGGGTGAATCGATCAGCGCGCTGCGGCGCTCGCTGCCGTCAATCCAGTACCACTGCGTGCTTGTCGTGGTGTGCCGGCCCGAGTTGAGTGCCTGCGAGATCTCGCCGACCTGCGCCTTCGCCTCGGGCGCGAGCAGGTTGATCAGCGTGCTTTTACCGGTGCCGCTCGGGCCGAGCACCAGCGTGGCCTTGCCGTCTAGCAGCGGATTCAGGATCGCGCGGGCTTCCTCTTGCTTCGTCTTCAACGCGAGTTCGATGACGTCGATGCCCATTGCGACATACGGCTGCAAGCGCACGCGCGCTGCCGCGATCACGGGCAGGTCGGCCTTGTTCAGCACGATGCGCGCCGGGATGCCGGCGCTCTCGGCCGCAATCAGCGCGCGAGCCAATTGCGATTCGCTGAAGACCGGCTCGCCTGCGACCAACACCATGATCTGATCGAGGTTGGCGGCGAACGACTTGGTCTTCCACTCGTCTTGTCGGAACAGCAGATTGCGGCGCGGCGCGACCTGCTCGACCACGCCTTCGTCGCCCGACACCTGCCAGCGCACGCGGTCACCCACCACGCAATCGCCGTTCTTGCCACGCCCCTTGCCACGTGAATGGCACTGAACCCGCGCGCCATCCGGCGTTTCGACGATGCAATGGCGGCCGTGCGCGGCGACAACGAGGCCGAGGTCGAGCGCGGCGAACTTGCTCAAGCGACGAATGCGATCAGCGCATCGGCCTTGGCCGCGCAGATGAAGTCGTTGACCGAGATGCCGCCGACCGAGTGGGTGTTGAAGCGCACGACGCAGCAGGCGTAGCTGACGGCGAGGTCAGGGTGGTGGTCTTCGGTGTTGCTGATCCAGGCGAGCGCGTTGACGAATGCGATCGTCTCGTAAAAGTTTTTGAAGCCGAAGCTCTTTTCGATCGCGCCCTGGTTCAGGTGCCAGCCGCTGACTTGCGCGAGGTGGTCGTGGATCACCGCCTCGCTCATTGCGTGGCCGGCGCCGAGCGCTTGGCATTTCTGGTGCAGCAGGTTGCTCACGGCGCGTCAGGCCGGTTGCAGCGAAGAGTCCGCGCGTGTAAGCGCAGCGAGCCGCTCCGACGCTGGCGGATGCGAGTAGTAGAAGCGAACGTACAGCGGATCGGGCGTCAGCGTGGCCGCGTTGTCTTGATGCAGCTTGAGCAGCGCGGCGGCGAGATCGTGGCCGCTGGATTGCTGGCACGCGTAGGCATCGGCCTCGAACTCGTGCTTGCGCGAGAGCAACGCGAAGAGCGGCGAAATGAAAAAACCGAACACCGGCGTAACGAGCAAGAACAGCAGCAGCGCGACCGCGTCGTTCACAACGCCCAGCGACGGCCGCACGCCCAGGCCCGTGTAGAACCACGTCTGCGTCGAGAGCCAGCCGAGCAGCGCGAAGCCGACGAGGCTGATCGCGAACATCGCGACGATGCGTTTGATCACGTGCCTGTGCTTGAAGTGGCCGAGCTCGTGGGCGAGCACCGCTTCGACTTCGCCGGGCGTCAGTTTTTCGAGCAGCGTGTCGAAGAACACGACGCGCTTGGCGGCGCCAAAACCGGTGAAGTACGCGTTTGCGTGCGCGGACCGCTTGCTGCCGTCCATCACGAACAGACCTTTGGCAGCAAAGCCGCAACGCGCCATCAGCGCCTGCACGCGCGCCTTCAAAGATTCGTCGGCGAGCGGCTCGAATTTGTTGAACAGCGGCGCGATCACGGTCGGGTACAGCACCAATACCGCCGCGTTGAAGACCACCCATGCGCCCCAGGCCCACAGCCACCACAAACCGCCCGTCGCGCCCATGATCCACAGCATCAGCGCGGCGATCGGCAGGCCGATCAGCACGGCGACGAGGGCGCCCTTGAGCGTGTCTGCGAGGTAAAGCGCCCAGGTCATCCGGTTGAAGCCGAAACGCTGCTCGATGCGGAAGGTGCGGTAGAGCTCGAACGGCAAATCGAGCAGGCTGCCGATGATCGCGAAGCAGGCCAGCAGCGCGAGCTGGTAGGCCATCGAACCGTAGCGCGGCTGGATGGCATCGCGCACTGCGGTGTTCAGCGTGTCGATGCCGCCGAGCAGTGTCCAGCCCAGCAGCACTGCCGCGCCGAATGCCATCGTGAGCAGCCCGAGTCGGCCCTTTGCGAGCGTGTAGTCGGCAGCGCGGTGATGCGCGGCGAGGGTGATCGTGGTCGTGAAGGGCGCGGGCACCACCTCGCGGTGCGCGGCCACGTGGCGCATCTGCCGCGTCGCGAGCCAAAACTTGACGAGCAGCGAGGCGAGCAACGCGGCCGCGAAAACGAGGGTGAGCATTTGGGAAAGGGCGGCGGCTTGCATGCCCGAAGTGTAGGGTCTGCGAAAATCCCATGAAGGAGAACCTGCATGACCCCAACCACCCTGTCCCGCGCCGACGACAACCTGATCTGGATCGATCTTGAGATGACCGGCCTGTACCCCGAGACCGACCGCATCATCGAGGTCGCCGTGATCGTCACCGATGCGCATTTGAACCACCGCGTTGAAGGCCCGGTTTTCGCGATTCACCAAAGCGACGACGCGCTCGACGCGATGGACGCGTGGAACAAGGGCACGCATGGCAAAAGCGGCCTGACCGACCGCGTGAAGGCCTCGACGGTCGACGAGGCGCAGGCCGAAGCGCAGTTGATCGAGTTCTTGAAGGAGTACGTGCCCAAAGGCAAATCGCCGATGTGCGGCAACAGCATCTGCCAGGACCGGCGTTTTCTGGCGAAGACGATGCCCAAGTTGGAAGGCTATTTCCACTACCGCAACCTCGACGTGAGCACGTTGAAGGAACTCGCCAAACGCTGGAAGCCCGCGATCCTCGTCGGCTTCAAGAAAGCGCAAGCGCATACCGCACTCGCCGATATCACCGAGTCGATCGACGAGCTGATTTACTACCGCGAGCATCTGCTGGTCAAATGATCGAGGCGCCTGTCGGGCTTGCGGGATAACCCCAGCCGGCATAGAATCTCAACTGACGGCGGGAGGGCTATTTGCGACCGCAGCCACTCGTTCATCTCCCTGACCTCATCGAGTCTCCGTTTGTTGCACTCGCAGCAAGCTTTGTTCGAACCCAAGCGGCCTGCCAGCGCTTTTCGGGAATGGTTGGCGGCGATGCCGTCGCTTTGACTGTTCCCGAGTTCCGGCGCCACCCCTTCGGCGCTGATTCGGACCTTCTCCCCAGCGACTTTTTTGGTCACCACACGGCGTGGTGCTCGGTGCGTTACTGCATGCCTTTCGCTCACAAGGCGGCATGCGTTCGCGCCATGTTTGAAGAAAAGATGAAGACCATGAGTTTCGAAACATTGGGCCTGAATGAAGCCCTGACAAAAGCCGTGACCGCTTCGGGTTACGAATCTGCCACTGAAGTGCAAACGCAGGCGATCCCGCCGGCGCTCGCCGGCGCCGACCTGATGGTCTCGGCCAGCACCGGCAGCGGCAAGACCGCAGCGTTTATCCTGCCTGCGCTGCAACGCGTGCTGGCCTCGCGCGCCGAGACTTTCAAGCGTGAGCGCGGCGTGATCTACGGCCCGCGCATCCTTGTGCTGTGCCCGACTCGCGAGCTTGCGATGCAAGTCGCCAAGGCCGCGACCATCTACGGCCGCTTCGTGCCGGGCTTGCGTGTGGCAACCGTCGTCGGCGGTGTGCCGTACCCGGCGCAGATCGCTGCGCTGCGCGGTCAGCTCGACATCCTGATCTCGACCCCGGGCCGCCTGCTCGATCACCTGCAGACCGGCAAGGCCGTGCTCGAGAACGTCGAGGTGCTGGTGCTCGACGAAGCGGACCGCATGCTCGACATGGGCTTCATCGACGACATCAACACCATCGCCGATGCCATCCCCGCGGCGCGCCAGACCGTGATGTTCAGCGCCACGTTCGCCGGGCATGTGGGCCGCCTCGCGCAAAACCTGTTGCGTGACCCGAAGCGCATCGATGTGTCTTCGCACACCGACACGCACGAGAACATCGAGCAGCGCCTGCTGTGGGCCGACAACGTGAACCACAAGAACGCGTTGCTCGATCACATCCTGACGCAGAAGGACATGGAACAGGCGCTCGTGTTCACGAGCACGCAGCGTGATGCCGACTGGCTTGCAGATCGTCTGGCCGACATGGGCCACCACGTGGCATCGCAGCATGGCGGTCACCCGCAAGGCCGCCGCAACCGCGTGCTGCAGGGCCTGCGCAACCAGCAGCTGAAGATCCTGATCGCGACCGACGTGGCCGCACGCGGCATCGACGTGCCGACCATCAGCCACGTCATCAACTACGGCCTGCCGATGAAGGCGGAAGACTACGTCCACCGCATCGGCCGCACCGGCCGCGCCGGCCGCAACGGCTTGGCTATCACGCTGGGCGAGCGCATGGACGTAGGCATGATCCGCCGCATCCAGCAGTTCACGACGCAAAGCATTCCAGTCAAAACGATCGAAGGCCTGGAGCCGAAGAGCCCTGAGCCGAAGATGTTCGCGGCGCGCCCCGAAGGCCCGGGCCGTTTCGGCAACAAGCCGTTCGGCAAGCCGAGCTACGGCAAGAAGCCGTTCGAGCACCGCGGGCAAGGCTTCACACCGCGTGGGGATGAAGGTTTTACACCGCGCGGCGAGGGGTTTGCACCACGTGGCGGTGAAGGCTTCACACCCCGCGATCGCGCCCCGTTTGACCGCGACGCCGCGCCGCGCTTCGAGCCACGCGCACCGCAGGGCGATGCTCCGCGCAGCAGCCCGTTCGACCGCGGTGCCGCCACCGGCCGCGCCGACCACAACCCGGCGGGCTTCGCACCGCGTAAGCCGGGCGCACCGGCAGGCAAGGGCGGTGGCTTCAAAGGCCCGCGCCCACGCCCGACCGGGTTCACGCGGTAAGCGTCAGGCGCAACGAAAAGGCCCGCGCGAGCGGGCCTTTTTTATGAATGGATCGGACGCGACCTCAGCGCCGCTTCACCGCCACGTTGACCGTCATGCCGACGTAGTCGCCCGGCTCGCCGTACCAACTGCCGGCGATCGGCGCCGCCTGCGCCGGGTCGCGCGCCACACCGACGCGGATCAACTGGTTGCCACCGAGCAGGTTGTTGGTCGGGTCGAACGGCACCCAACCCGCACCGGGCAGATAGGCCTGTAGCCACGCGTGCGTGGAGCCTGCGCCGACCGTACCGGCATCTTTGCCACCGTCGAGCGCCGGGTCGTACAGGTAGCCCGAGACAAAGCGGGTCGCGATGCCCAAACGCCGCGCCGCCTCCATCATCAGCAGTGCGAAATCGCGGCACGAGCCGCTGTTGAGTTTGAGGGTGGCTTGCGGCGTTTGCGTGCCTTCTTCATCGCGGTCGGCGTAGCGAAAGTTGACGCGGATGAACTCGTTCATCTTCGCCAGCAAATCGCGCGTGCCGGTCAGGCCATCGGTGCGGATGAACTGGCGTGCCCACGCGGTCAGGTGACCGCCCGGGTCGTCGTGGTGCGGGCGCAGGTACTGTTCGAGATCGAAGCGTTCGTCCAAGCTGTAGGCGAACGGAAAAACCTCGGCGCTCGGCGCCAGCGGCAGCGCCAGGTTGAGCGTTTGCGGGTGCTCGATCGCGAAGCTGCAGACGATTCTGAGCTCGGTCGCAGCCACCAGCGGCTGCACCAGCGCGACCGAGTTTGAGTGCGGGTCCTGAATCATCCGCACGATGGCTTCGGGGCTGACCTTGAGGTCGGTCGCGAGCACGCGCAAGTCGTGGCTGTCGCGAGGCCGAAACATTACCCGGTGCTCGCCGAAAGTCACCGGGTTCTTGTAGTGGTAGACCGTCGTATGGACGATCTCGTAGCGGACGGGCATCGCGCTCAACGTGGACGGGTGGTCAGACGCCGAGCAACTCGACCACGAACATCAGCGTCGCGTTCGGCGGGATCGCACCGCCCGCGCCGCGCGCGCCGTAGCCGAGGTGCGGCGGGATCACGAGGGTGCGCGTGCCGCCGACCTTCATCCCCTGCACGCCTTCATCCCAGCCCTTGATGACTTGGCCGCCGCCGAGGCCGAAGCCGAACGGGTCGTTGCGGTCCTTGCTCGAATCGAACTTCGCGCCTTTTTTGTCGGCCGCGCCGTCGTTGTAAAGCCAGCCGGTGTAGTGAACCGACACATGCTGACCGGCGGTGGCGACAACGCCTTCGCCGACCGTGGTGTCTTCGTATTGGAGGCCGGATTCGGTGGTGACCATGGCGTGCTTTCCTGGTTGTTGATGCAGGCCGCCATCATGCCAGCGCTCGCGCCGGCGGGCTCAAGCCGATGTCTGGTGGAGCACTCAGCGGGCGGGCCAGCGAGCGCGCCAGCTCGACACGGCGTCGGCGAGCCAGGTGCCGGGGTCGTTGCCCGCAGCGTCGATGTCGAGCACCCGCCCGGCCGCTCGCAGCGCGGCCAACGGGTCGTCCGTCGACACAGGTGTCGCGCCGTTCTGCTTCGAGAGCTTTTCGCCATCGGCGCCGTGTACGAGCGGTGTGTGCAGGTACGCAGGCGTCGGCAAACCGAGCACGCGTTGCAGGTGGATCTGTCGCGGCGTGTTGTCGGCCAGGTCTTCGCCCCGCACGACGTGGGAGATGCCTTGCGCGGCATCGTCGACGACCACGACGAGCTGGTACGCCCAGAGGCCATCAGCGCGCTTGAGCACGAAATCGCCGACAACCTCGCTGACGTTCTGATGCTGCGCGCCGAGGCGACGGTCGCGCCAGTCGATGCGCAGCGGTGCAGCCGAGCCGCCGGGCGACGGGATCGCCGGCGCGGTCAGCATCCGCACCGTGCGGGCCGGCTTTCCGTGCAGGCCATCGCGACACGTTCCGGGGTAGACCAGATCGCCGTGGCGCTCGCGCATGACCCCACGAGCTGCGAGCGCCTGTGCGATGTCGGCACGGGTGCAGCCACACGGGTAGGCCCAGCCTTCGGCGACGACCCGCGCCAGCGCGGTTTCGTAAAGCGCATCGCGCGTCGATTGCCGCACTGGCGGTTCGTCCGGAACCAAACCGAACGCCGCCAACTGCGCAAGGATGACCCGGTCGGCGCCGGGCCCGCAGCGCGGTGCGTCGACGTCTTCGATGCGCACCAGCCAGCGCCCGCCGTGCGCACGCGCATCGAGCCACGATGCGAGTGCCGCGACCAATGAGCCGGCGTGCAGCAAGCCGGTGGGCGATGGCGCGAAGCGACCGACGTATTGCATCTGCATAGGCTGCCGTGGCTCGTGTCGGGTGCCGTGCGCTGCGTCACATCCCGGCCATCGACGCCATGCTGTGGCGTTCGAGCAGCGCCCGCCGCGTGGTCGCGCTGTCGAGTTGCGCCAGCCACCAGCGCAACGCAAGCCCGAGTTGCGGCTTGCGGCCGGCGCCGGGCGCGCTGCCGTCGGGCACGCGCCACGCGTAGCCGAGCCGTGCGACGGCCGTTGCGCGCTGCACCGGCTTGATCACCAGCCGGCCGGCCGCTACGTGCTCGCGCACCATCGGTTCCGGCACGAAACCGCAGCCCATGCAACGCACCAGCGCTTCGATCTTGAGCTGCATGCTGGTGACGGTGAACACGTCCTGGCCGGGCAACAGGTTGACTGTCATCGGCGCCAAGCGCTGTGCCGAATCGGCGACCGCGATGGCGCGGTGGCGCAGCAGCTCGGCATCGTCGAGCTGCTGCGTGATGGCCGCGAGCGGATGGTGCGGCGCGACCACCAACACGAAGGGCATGTGGCCGAGTTCCTTGACCTGAATGCCGGCAAGCGATGGGCGGTCCATGCCGACGCCGATGGTCAGGTCGACCTGACCGGAGGCGAGCGCCTCCCACGTGCCGGTCAGCACCTCGGTGCGCAAGCGCAGCCGCGTACCGGTGCCGCCGTGGCTCGCGGCGTCCTCGATTTGCACTTGCTTGATCACGGCATCCGCGCGCGGCCTGGCCACCTGCGACGACACGCAAAGTGCAAAGAACGACTCGCACAACTCGAACACCGTCAAGCGCGAGATCACGCCGTCGACGGCGATGCTGAGCTGCGTTTCCCAACCGGTCGCGACGCGCTTGACGCGGTTCGCGACCGCGTCCATCTGTGCCAGCAAACGGCGGCCTTCGTTGAGCAGTTCTGTGCCGGCGGCCGTGAGCTGCGCCTGGCGCGAGCGGCGGTCGAACAGCAGCACGTCGAGCGCGTCTTCGAGCTGACGCACGCTGTAGGTCAGTGACGACGGCACCTTGCCCAACTCGCGCGCAGCCGCGGCAAAACTGCCGGTGCGGGCGATGACATCCATCATCGTCAGCGCGTCGGGGGTCAGAACATTGCGGGCATCTGTCATGGGCAGGCCGTTTTCGAGGGGAGTTCATCTTATTTGAATGGTCACTTCAACACGCGGCGTCGGGTCGCACGGGTCGCGCGGCCTACATTCACCGGATCGAAAGGAACGACACACCATGATCACGGTTCGCAAATCCTCCGACCGCGGCCACGCCGACCACGGCTGGCTCAAAAGCTTGCACAGCTTCTCGTTCGCCGACTACCACGACCCGCAACACATGGGCTTCGGCAACCTGCGCGTCATCAACGAAGATCGCATCGCCCCGGGAACCGGGTTCGGCACGCACGGCCACCGCGACATGGAGATCGTCAGCTACGTGCTCTCCGGCGAGCTGGCGCACAAAGACTCGATGGGCAACGGACAACCGGGCGCGGCAGGCGACGCCGGGTCGACTGTCAACGGCGTCATCAAGCCCGGCGACGTGCAGCGCATGAGCGCCGGCCGTGGCGTGCGCCACAGCGAGTTCAACCACGCGCCTGACCAGACCACGCATTTTCTGCAGATCTGGATCGAACCGAACCAGCACGGCATCGAGCCCGGCTACGAGCAAAAGCACTTCGATGCCGAATCAAAGCGCGGTACGCTGCGGCTGGTGGCCTCACCCGATGGGCGCGACGGCTCGGTGACGATCCACGCCGATGCGGCGATCTACAGCGGGCTGTTCGACGGCGCGCAAGCACTGCGCCGCACGCTCGACCCGAAGCGCAAGTCGTATGTGCATGTGGTGCGCGGCAGTGTCACGGCCAACGGCCAGCCGCTGCAGTGCGGAGACGCGTTGCGCATCGAGAACGAGCGCGAGCTGTCGATCACCGACGGCACCGATGCCGAAGTGCTGGTCTTCGATTTGAACTGAACTCCGACTTCCCTTCGACCTTTCTCTTCTACGACACCAAGGAACCACCATGTCGAGGATCGCAATCGTTTTTCACAGCGGCTACGGCCACACCAAGCGCATGGCCGAGGCGGTGGTCGAGGGCGCGAAGGGCGAGTTGATCGCCATCGACGCCGAGGGCAACCTCACCGAGGCGCAATGGGCCACGCTCGGCGCGGCTGACGCGATCGTGTTCGGCTCGCCCACCTACATGGGCAACGTCTCGTGGCAGTTCAAGAAGTTTGCCGACGCGTCGAGCAAGCCCTGGTTCTCGCAGGCCTGGAAGAACAAGGTCGCCGCTGGCTTCACCAACTCGGCGACGATGAACGGCGACAAGCTCTCCACGCTGCACTACATGTTCACGCTGTCGCAGCAGCACAGCATGGTCTGGGTCGGCACCGGCATGATGCCGAGCAACGCCAAGGCGGCGCAGCGCAACGACGTGAACTACGTCGGTTCGTTCGCAGGTGCGATGGCGCAGAGCCCATCGGACTCGAGCCCCGACGAAATGCTGCCCGGCGATCTCGAAACCGCAAAGTTGTTCGGCGCTCGCGTCGCCGAAATCGCCGCCAAATTCAGCAAGTGAAGTTCGGCCGCTAACGCGGCGGCCCAAAGGGCCCGCGCGGCCCGCGCCTTGCTACATTCGCGCTCATGGAAGCGATGTTCAAGGTATTGAAGCTGCTGCCCGGGCTTGACTGGGTGGCGGTGGTGGTGTTCTTCGCGAGCTGGGCCGGCTACGCGTACTTTTCGCGGCACGGTGCCGGCTCGCACCGTTCGGTGCTGGCCGCGACCAACGCAGTGCGGCGCCAGTGGATGCTGCAAACCACCTACCGCGAAGTGCGCGTGTTCGACGGTGTGGTGATCCAGAACCTCTCGACCAGCCCTTCGTTCTTCGCGTCGACCACGATCCTGATCATCGGCGGCCTGCTCGCCGTGCTCGGTACAGACAAGGCGACCGAGCTCGTTCGCGAGTTGCCGTTCGCCGCGCGCACCAGCACGCTGATTTTCGACATGAAACTGATCCTGCTGCTCGGCATCTTCGTCTACACGTTCTTTCGCTTCACGTGGTCGCTGCGCCAGTACACCTTCGGCGCGCTGCTGCTCGCAGCGGCCCCCGAGGCCGAGCGCTTCGTCAGCGAGGGGTTGTCCCGTGATGCGTTTGCCGACAAGGCCGGACGCGTCGTCGGCTTGGCGGCCGAAACCTTCAACGACGGCCTGCGCGGCTATTACTTCGCGTTCGCGGCGATCGGCTGGTTCTTCTCGCCGGTGATTTTTATGCTCGCCACACTCGGAGTCGTGACGATCCTGTACCAGCGCGAGTTTCGTTCCGAAGTGCTGCGCGTACTGACCTCGTGATGGTCAGAGGTCGCGCGCCAAACGCAGCCCACTGAACTGCCACTGCGCATCGGTCGGGAAAAAGTTGCGGTAGCTTGCCCGTACGTGGCCCGCCGGCGTGGCGCACGAGCCGCCGCGCAGCACGTACTGGTTGCTCATGAACTTGCCGTTGTACTCACCGACCGCGCCGGGCAGCGCGCGGTAACCGGGGTAGGCGGCATAGCTCGATTGAGTCCATTCCCACACGTCGCCGAACATTTGCACCGGCTCGTCGGCGCCCTCGTCTTCGGCGGGCAACGGGTGAAAGGCGCCTCGGTCGGCAAAGGTCGGGCGGCCATGCGCTCGCAGGCGGCGCGCGGCGTGCTCCCACTCCACCTCGGTCGGCAGCCGTGCACCGGCCCAGCGCGAATACGCGTCGGCCTCGAAGTAGCTCAGGTGACACACGGGCGTGCGCGGGTCGATCTCGACCATGCCTTGCAGCGTGTAATTGATCCACAGGCCGTCGATCCGGCGCCAGTACAACGGCGCGGTGCGCTGGCCGCTGCGCACCCAATCCCAGCCCATCGACAGCCACAGTTCGGGGCGGCGGTAGCCGCCGTCGTCGATGAACGCGAGGTACTCGCCGTAGTTCACCGGGCGTGAGGCGATCTCGAACGGCGCGGTGTAGGCGCCGTGGCGCGGTGTTTCGTTGTCGAAGCAAAACGAGCCGTCGAGTTCGGCATCGAAGCCGTGCTCGATCAGCCCGCCGGGCTGCGCGAACCAGCGCAATGGCTGCGCACGAACGCTGGTCATCGGCCAGCGCTTGGCGTAAGCCGCGTGGGTCGGGTTGAAACTGAGTGCGTGCTTGATGTCGGTCAGCAGCAGCTCCTGGTGCTGCTGCTCGTGGTGCAGGCCGAGCGTGACGATGTCGGCGAGCGCCGAATCGTCGTGGCGCGTTGCAAGCAGGCGCTGCATGCGGTCGTCGACCGCCGCGCGGTAGAGCTTCACCTCGGCCAGCGTCGGCCGGGTGATCAGCCCGCGCTGCGCGCGCGGGTGCATCTCGCCGATGCCTTGGTAGTAGCTGTTAAACAGCACGCGAAAGCCCGCGTCGAAGGGCTTGAAGCCCGGCTCGTTCGGCTCGAGCACAAAGGTCTCGAAGAACCAGGTGAGGTGCGCGAGGTGCCACTTCGCGGGGCTGGCATCGGCCATCGATTGCACCTGGCAATCTTCGGCCGTCAGCGGCGCAGCGAGGTCGAGCGTGGTTTGGCGGGTTGCGGCGTAGGCCTTGGCGAGGTCGCCTGCGCGCGGGGTGGCGAGAGCGAGCCGGTGAGCTGTGTTCATGGCGTCGGCTCCGTGCGGTTAACACGAAGGATCGTTGAGAGACGTGCGAACTTACACCGCTCGCACGGCCGCCAGTGTGTCATTCAAGGTGCCGCGCTCGTCGAACACGAAACAATTTCCTTCGAAGTGTTTGCCGCCGGTTTCCTCGATGTATTTCAAGATGCCGCCGTCGAGCTGGAGCACGTTGGCCACGCCGGCTTCGGCCATCAGCAGCGCGGCCTTCTCGCAGCGGATGCCACCGGTGCAGTAGCTCACGACAGTCCTGCCTTCGAGCTCGCCGCGGTGCGCGCGCAGCACCTGCGGGAACTCGTTGAATTTGCCGAGCCGCCAGTCGAGCGCGCCAGCGAAACGCCCGTGATCGACCTCAAATGCGTTGCGGGTGTCGAGCGTGACCACCTCGCGGCCGGCGTCGTCGACCCCTGCATCGAGCCAGCGCGCCAGCGTCTTCGCATCGACGGCCGGTGCCCGCTGCACCTGCGGCCGGATCGTCGGGTGGTTCATGCGGATGATCTCGGGCTTGACCTTGACCAGCAGCTTGCCGAACGGCACCGAATCCGACCAGCTTTCCTTGACCGGCAAACCGCCGAATGGCGCTTGCGCCACCAGCCAAGCCAAAAACGCGCGCACATTCACCTCGATGCCAGCAACGAACAAATTGATGCCTTCGTCGGCCAGCAGCACCGTGCCCTTCAGGTCGAAGGCCATTGCTTGTGAGCGGATACTTTCACGCCACCCGGCCGTGTCATTCAGACCGGCAAACTTGTACGCGGAGATGTTCAGAATTGGTTTCACTGCCGCAAGTTTACGGGGGCGTGCCATCCTTAAAATGCCCGATGTCTTTCGTTCACCTGCGCACCCACACCGAATTTTCCGTCGCCGACGGCACCCTGCGAATCGACGATGCGGTGGCCAGCGCCGCGGCCGATGGCCAGGCGGCCCTTGCCATCACCGACCTGTCGAACCTGTTCGGCGCCGTCAAGCTCTACAGCGCGGCGCGCAAACAAGGCGTCAAGCCGATCATCGGCGCCGACCTTTGGCTCGAGCCCGCGGGCGGTGAAAAGTCGCCGAGCCGGCTCGTCGTGCTGGCGCAGAACAAGCAGGGCTACCTCAACCTGTGCGAGCTGATCTCGCGCGCCTGGTTGCGGCATGAGCAGCGCTCGCAGGCCTGCGTCAAGTGGGCCTGGTTGGCCGAGCTGGGCGAAGGCCTGATCGCACTCGCGGGCGCCGAGATGGGCGCGGTCGGGCAGGCGCTGGTCGCGAACGACCCCGGCCGTGCTGACGGCCTCGCGCACCAGCTCGCCGGCATCTTTCCGAGTCGCTTCTACATCGAGCTGCAACGCGCAGGCCTGCCCGGCAACGAGGCCCATGTGCGCGCCGCGGCGCAGCTCGCGGCGCGGCTGCAATTGCCGGTCGTCGCGACGCATCCGGTGCAGTTCGCGACGCCGGATGATTTCGATGCGCACGAGGCGCGCGTCTGTGTGGCCGAGGGTGAAATGCTGACCAACCCGAAGCGCGTCAAGCGCTTCAACCGCGAGCAGTGCTTCAAGACCCAGGCGCAAATGGAGGCGCTGTTCGCCGACCTGCCGAGCGCGGTCGCCAACACGGTCGAGATCGCGAAGCGCTGCAGCTTGAGCCTGGTGCTTGGCAAGCCGCAGTTGCCCGACTTTCCGACACCTGTCGTCGACGGCAAGCCGCTCGCGATGGCCGAGTATTTCAGCATCCTGTCGCACGAAGGCCTGGCCGAGCGGTTGAAGCAGCGCTACCCCATCGAGGCCGAACGCGAAGCGCAACGCCCGCGCTATGTGGAACGGCTCGACTTCGAGGTCAACACGATCCTCGGCATGGGCTTTCCCGGGTATTTTTTGATCGTCGCCGATTTCATCAACTGGGCACAAAAAAACGGTTGCCCGGTCGGCCCGGGCCGGGGCTCGGGTGCCGGTTCGCTGGTCGCGTATTCGCTCAACATCACCGGCCTCGACCCGCTGCAATACAACCTGCTGTTCGAGCGTTTCCTGAACCCCGAGCGCGTGTCGATGCCCGACTTCGACATCGACTTTTGCCAGGGCAACCGCGACCGCGTGATCGACTACGTGAAGCAAAAATACGGGCGCGATGCGGTGAGCCAGATCGCCACCTTCGGCACGATGGCCGCCAAGGCCGCGCTGCGCGACGTGGGCCGCGTGCTCGGCATGGGCTACGGCCATGTCGACTCCATCGCCAAGCTGATCCCTGCCCCGCCGGGCAAGCAGGTGACGCTCGCGAAGGTGCCGGCCAACCCCGACCCGGGCCTGATCTACGCGCGGCGTGAAGCGCCCGAACTCGAGCAACGCGAAGCGGCGGAAGAAGAAGTGGCCGAGCTGCTCGCGCTGGCCACGCGCGTCGAGGGCATCACGCGCAACGTCGGCATGCACGCCGGCGGCGTGCTGATCGCGCCGGGCAAGATCACCGACTTTTGCCCGCTTTACATGCAGCCCGGCAGCAACAACGCGGTGAGCCAGTTCGACAAGGACGATGTGGAGGCGATCGGCCTCGTCAAGTTCGACTTCTTGGGCCTCGCGACGCTGACGATCCTCGAGCTCGCGAAGGACTTCATCAAGGCGCGCCGCCCGGCCACTGCAGCCTTCGACTACAGCACTTTCGATTACGACAAACTGCCGCTCGACGACCCGCGCGTCTACAAGCTCTTCAGCGAAGGCCGCACCGAGTCGGTGTTCCAGTTCGAGAGCGCGGGCATGCAGCGCATGCTCAAAGACGCGCGGCCGACGCGCATCGAAGACCTGTTCGCGTTGAACGCGATGTTCCGCCCCGGCCCCATGGAAAACATCCCGACCTTCTGCGCGCGCAAGCACGGCAAGGAAGAGGTGAGCTACCCGCACCCGCTGCTCGAGACCGTGCTCGGCGAAACCTACGGCGTGATGGTCTATCAAGAGCAGGTGATGCAAGCGGCGCAGGTGCTCGGCGGCTACTCGCTCGGCGGTGCCGACCTGCTGCGCCGCGCGATGGGCAAGAAAAAGGCCGAAGAGATGGCGCAGCACCGCCAGATTTTCCGCGACGGCGCAGCGAAGAAAGACATTTCGACGGGCGCCGCCGACGAAGTCTTCGACCTGATGGAGAAGTTCGCCGGCTACGGCTTCAACAAGTCGCACGCCGCCGCATACTCGCTTTTGGCCTATCACACCGCCTGGATCAAGGTGCACTGCACGGCCGAGTTCTTCGCCGCGAACATGACGGTCGAGGCCGACGACACCGACAAGCTGCGCGTGCTGCTGATCGACGCCAAGACCTTCGGCATCGAGGTGCAGGCGCCCGACGTGAACAAGGGCGTGCACCGCTTCGAGCCCATTTCCGACAAGGTCGTGCAATACGGCCTGGGCGCAATCAAGGGCACGGGGCAGGGCGCGATCGAGGCGATCGTCAAGGCTCGAACCGAAGGCGGGGCCTTCACCAGCGTGTTCGATTTTTGCGCACGCGTCGACCGCCAGCGCATCAACAAGCGCGTGGTCGAGGCGCTCGTGAAGTCGGGCGCGTTCGATGCGCTGCACCCCGATCGCGCCTGCATGCTCGCGAGCGTGGGTCTGGCACTCGACTGGGCCGATTCGCAAGCGGCGCATGCCGATCAGGGCGGGCTGTTCGACTTCGGCGAGAGCGACGACCAGCACGGCGCGAGCACCCAAGAACCGCCGCTGATCGCCGCCGACACCTGGAGCATCAAGGAGCGTTTGACGTTAGAGAAAGGCGCGCTCGGCTTCTACCTCTCGGGCCACCTGTTCGACCAAAGCGCGACCGAAGTGCGCCGCTTCGCGAAGCGCCAGATCGCCGACCTGCTCGACAGCCGCGAGCCGCAGCTGCTCGCCGGCATCGTCACCGACTTGCGCATCGTCAACGGCCAGCGCGGCCGCGTCGCGATCTTCAAGCTCGACGACAAGAGCGAGGCGATCGAGGCGGTCGCCAACGAAGACCTGCTCAACGCGCACAAAGATCTGTTGAAAGACGACGAG
>JANLUW010000254.1:0-2051 GCA_031363645.1 Rhizobacter sp.
CGAGGTCGTTCGAGACCGCCTTGACGATGTCCTGGCAGTCGTCGAACACGCCATCGATTGCGATGTTGTGGATGTTCGGGTCTTGCAGGCTGAACATCTGCGCCTGCTGGAACGGGCTCATGCGGCCCTGGGGCGACAGCATGAAGACGTTGACGCCGCGTTTGCCGCGCATCGCGTACTCGGCCGCGCTGCCGGTGTCTCCCGAGGTGGCGCCGAGGATGTTGAGGTGCTGGTCACGCCGTGCCAGCTCGTACTCGAACAGGTTGCCAAGCAGTTGCATCGCCATGTCTTTGAAGGCGAGCGTCGGGCCGTTCGACAAGGCCTGCAGGTAGACGCCGGGTTCGAGCGTTCGCAGCGGCACGATCTCGGGCGTGCCGAATACTTCCTTCGTGTACGTTTTCGCCACCAGCGCACGCAGGTCGTCAGCCGGGATATCGTCGATGTACAGCGACAGGATCTCGAACGCGAGCTCGTGGTAATCGATCCCGCGCCACTCGGCGAGCGTCATGCTGTCGACCTGCGGATAGGTCATCGGCAGGTACAGCCCACCATCGGGTGCGAGGCCTTCGAGCAGGATCTCGCAGAAGCTGCGTTCCGTTTTATCGGAACTCGAAACAGCACGCGTGCTGATGTACTTCAAGACAACTCTTCCTTGCGGATGCGCACGATCGGCGCCAGCACGGTCGGCAGCGCCTGCATCTGCGCAATCGCCCGGTTCATTCGGCCTTCGACCGTGTCGTGGGTCAGGATGATCACGTCGGTTTGCGCTTCGCCGTCGGCAGACTCACGCTGGTTCAACGCGTCGATCGAGATGTCGCTCTCGGCGAGGATGGCGGTGATGCGCGCGAGCACGCCAGCTTGGTCTTTCACCTGCAGGCGCAGGTAGAACGCGGTGACCACCTCGTCGATTAGTAGCACGCGCGGGTCTTGCAGCGACCCTGGCTGGAACGCGAGGTGCGGCACGCGGTGATCGGGGTCGGCGGTGTGCAGCCGCGTGATGTCGACCAGGTCGGCGATCACGGACGACGCAGTCGGCTCGGCGCCCGCACCCTTGCCGTAGTACAGCGTGCTGCCGACGGCATCGCCCTGCACCATCACCGCGTTCATCGCACCTTCGACATTCGCGATCAGGCGCTTGGCCGGCACCAGCGTCGGGTGCACGCGCAGCTCGATGCCTTCGACCGCGCCGGTCGGGGTGGACAACAACCGCCGCTTCGTGATGCCGAGCAACTTGATTCGGTAGCCGAGCTGCTCGGCATAGCGGATGTCGGCGGCGTTGAGCTTCGTGATGCCCTCGACATACGCCTTGTCGAACTGCACCGGCACGCCGAACGCGATCGCGCTCATGATCGTCGCCTTGTGCGCGGCGTCGACACCCTCGATGTCGAAGGTCGGGTCGGTTTCGGCGTAGCCCAGGCGCTGCGCCTCTTTCAGTACGACATCGAAGTCGAGGCCCTTCGCACGCATCTCCGACAGGATGAAGTTCGTCGTGCCGTTGATGATGCCGGCGATCCACTCGATGCGGTTCGCGGTCAGGCCTTCGCGCAGCGCCTTGATGATCGGGATGCCGCCGGCCACCGCGGCCTCGAACGCGACCATCACGCCGCGCTCGCGCGCTAGCGCGAAGATCTCGGTGCCGTGCACGGCGAGCAGCGCCTTGTTCGCGGTCACCACATGCTTGCCGGCTGCGATCGCCTCCAACACCAGTTCGCGCGCGATGCCAGTGCCGCCGATCAGCTCGACGACGATGTCGATCGACGGGTTCGCGATGATCTCGCGCGCATCGGCAACGACCTGCGCGTGATCGCCGACCAGCGCCCGGGCCTTCGCGACATCGCGCCGCGAGACCTTCGTCAACGCGATGCCGCGACCCGCACGGCGCTTAATCTCTTGCTGGTTACGCTGCAGCACCTCGAACACGCCGCTACCCACGGTGCCGAGGCCCATCAGCCCTACTTGAATCGGTTTCATGTCTGGGTTCAGCTTGAATGACGTTTTCGATAGTGCTCGAGGAACTTCGCGATTCGGCCGATGGCTTCGGCCAGGTCGTC